>DATMLG010000553.1:0-12291 GCA_035570675.1 Verrucomicrobiia bacterium
CACGCAGTCCAGTGATGAGACATCTAACCCGCCCTTTGAAAAGGGGTTGGCGGGGATGTTGCGGAAAGGGACGTTGGCGCGCTTTGCCCGCAGCCAAAGGGCGCAACTTGCCCCTCGTAATGGCACGCTTCCTGCCTGCTAAACACAGGTTCAGGGCGAATTGGAATGAGCCGCAACGTATGAAGTTTACTCAGATGAATCAGCTTGAATTCGCCAGCCAGGGTTTGACGCCCGCCAAGGCTGGCCTGTTCGTGTCGGTCAAACGTGACATTGCCGTCAAAACTGGAACCACGCAAAATGTTCAACTCTCTTAGAAAGCTTTTCGGCCGCCGCGGCGGCGCCACGGTTGACACGGCCGGCGACTTTGACCAGGCCCCGCCCGCTCCCGTTCAGCAGGCTCCCCAGCCCCGGTCCGTTCGCGTCGACGCCCAGGCCGCCCCGGCCGCGCGCCCCGGCAATCCTTCCGCCACCATCGGCGTCCCCTTGAAGTCCATCATCAGCCGGCTCGCCCCGGATTTGATCCAGCGCGTGCGCCAGGTGGACATCGGCGAAGCTGAAATTTTCGTCCCGACGCAAAAAATCCTCACCCAAATCTCCACCGGTTCGGTACGTATTTCCTTCGGCGAATTGCGCCAGCTCGCGCCGCCGGGAACTTTCACCCCGGAGAACGACCGCGACCGCACGCTCATTGATCTGCCGCTGCAGGAAATTCTCTCGCGCCTGAATCCCAGCCTCTTTACGCGCCGGCCCGCTCAAAAACATGTCGATGTGCCGGCAGAAGTGGTCGGACCGTTCGGCGGCCAGACCAAGCTCACCATCTCCACGGCGCCCGTCAAAGGCGGCACCGCCGCTCCGGTTCCGACGCGTTCTCGCCCGGTGACCGCCGGCCCCGGCGTTCCGCCGCCCCTGCGCGCCCAACCGCCCCAGGCTGTTCCCCAGGTCCAGCCCGCTCCGCGCTTTCAGCCCGAAGCCTCCCCGCTTCCACCCACTCCCCGCATTCAACCGCCGGCGGCCGCGCCACAGCCCATTTTCGCGCGCATCCGCCCTTCTGCGCCAGCCCCGCAGGCGCCGCCGGTCCAACAGCCCGTGGCACCCGTCGCTCCAGAGGCCGAGGAGGAGCCTATCTTTCGCGCAAACAACCGGCTCGCTCCAACACCGTCAACTCCGCCGGTCCAGACCACGACCACGAAGCTGCCGCCCGTCTTCTCACCCATCGCGCCCGAATCCGAGCCCGTGCAAGCTGGCGACACCGAAGTCATCCAGATGCCCGAGGCTTACAATCAATTGCCGCCCGTCGCCGCGCCCATCACTCCGATTGCTCCCGTCTTGGAACCTGAACCGGAGCCCATCCGCTTTTCCGCGCCGCCCCAGCCCGAGGTGGCCATGCCTGTCACTTCCGGCGAAACCCGGTTCATCACCGTTTCCATCGCGGAATTGTCCGAGACCTGGGCCGAGGCGGTCCGCAACGAAATCAACGCCAACAAACTGTCGGGTTCATGGATCGGTCTCCCGCTCAGCGCCGTGGAAGGCGTCATCAAGTCCGGCAAGATCTCGTTTCCATGGAAGGCATTGCGCACATGGATCAAGCCGCCCATTCCCGTGGCACCCTCGCCCTACGACACCACGATGCTGGAATTGCCGCTGAAGGTTGTCACCCCGCTTTTCCTCTCGGAACTGAAGGCGACCCGGACTCAGAAACGCTATTCGTTGGACGAGGCCATCCCGGATCTTTTCTTCAACTCACAACCGCCCGAAGCGGTGGAGGTGTCTCCGGTCGTGCCTCCGGCGCATGTCGCCCCGCCCGCGCCGGTCGCCCTGCCCGTTCAGTCGCGTCCGGCTCCGCAGGTTCAGGCGCAGCCCGTGGTTCCCGCCTACCCGGCCCCGTTCTCGACGGCCCGTCCGGCGGACACCAATTATTTTGTCCGCAAGGATCAGGCGGCTCAACCCGAGCAGGAACAGGAAGAGGCCCCGGAGCCCGAGGTGTTTTTGAAGAAGGGCACCAACATGCCCGGCACCGCCTTCCTGAACCGTTACGCGACCCCGAACGAAATCGTCAGCAAGGCCGCCACGCTCGAGGGCGTCGACGGCGCGTTGATCGCCCTGCCCGACGGCCTGCTCGTCGCCAGCCGCATCCCCACCAACATGAACGCCGACACCATCGCCGCGTTCCTGCCCCAGATTTTCGGCCGCGTGAGCCAGTGCACCCGCGAACTCCGTCTGGGCGAACTCAACAATCTCAACTTCACCGTGGGCAACATCCCATGGAAAATCTTCCGGGTCGGTTCGATTTATTTCGCGGCGTTTGGCCGTCCCGGAGTGCCGCTGCCGACCGCCCAGCTCGTGGGCCTCGCGGCGGAACTGGACCGAAAAGCTAAATAATTCAAATCTATGGCAATAATCAATCAGGCAACCAAGGAACTCCAGGTCAAGATCGTGTACTACGGTCCGGCCATGGGCGGCAAGACCACGAACCTCGTCCAGGTGCATGACCATGTCCAGACTGCCGCGGGCAACAAGGGCAAGCTCGTCTCCCTGGCCACCAGTTCCGACCGCACGCTCTTCTTCGATTTCCTTCCCATTGAGGCCATGTCCATCAAGGGATTCAAAACGAAGTTCCAGCTCTACACGGTCCCCGGCCAGGTCATCTACAACACCACCCGCCAGCTCGTGCTCCGCGGCGTGGACGGCATCGTTTTCGTCGCCGATTCGCAGTACGAAAAAATGACCGAGAACGTCGAGAGCTTCAACAACCTCGAGGACAACCTCCGCGCCCTCAAGCTCAACATCAGCGACATCCCTTACATCCTTCAATACAACAAACAAGACCTGCCCAACGTGGCCCCGGTGGAATACATGGAATTCCTCCTGAACAACCGCGACATCCAGGTCCCTTCCTTCACGTCCGTCGCTCATAAATGCGAGGGTGTCTTTGAAAGCCTCAACATGATCACCCGCATGTTGTTGAACAAATTCATCAGCCAGCAGACCGTTGCGCAACCCGCGTAACTTGCCATGGCCTCGCTGCCACAACTCATCGAAGAAGACATTCGCAGCCTGGATCGCATCCTCCAGGAGCTCCTTGCGAATAGTGAAGCCGCCACCGCCCTCATCATTGACAAGGGCGGGTTCCTGATCACCTACACCGGCGAATCCGAGAATTTCGACCTCACCACCATTGCTGCGCTCGCGTCCGGAGCCTTTCTCGCCAACCAGACCATCGCCAACCTCGTGCACGAGGAGAATTTCGACAGCGTCTACCAGCAGGGTGAGAAATACAGCATGTTCGCCGTCAATGTGGACGAATACTGCTTGCTCGTCCTCATCTTTCCAGCCTTCGTCAGCGTTGGCGCCGTCAAATACTTCGCCGTCCGTTCCAGCACCCGCATCGCCCGCCAGCTCGAAGTCGCCAAGGAACGCGACCCCGAAGGCGGCCTCGACCTGTCCGTGCTGAACGTCGCCGACACCACCGACATCTTTGTCAAACAAAAAGGCCGTCCCGGTCACGCCGGCTAAGACGCCTTCCGCAATCATCACCGGCCAACCGGGCCTCTTTCGGCCCGGTTGGATTCCCTCGATCGGCTTCGGCCCCAGATGTTTGCAAGAATTCAATCCTCCTGGCATGGCACAGCTCGCCTAATGATGTTATTGTCCAATGACATGATTTCTAATACACTCGACCCCTTGAAACCAAACAACGTCGCCGAAAAAACTGACTCCGAATCGCGTAGTTCGCGCGACTTCTTCAAGATTGCATCCATCTCGACCGCGCTCGGTTTCGGTGCCGCCGCTGGGTCCGCCGCCTCGCTTCGCTCAAGCCCCGTGGGTTTTTCTTTTCAGATCACGGTCGTTACGTTCGTAGCGTTTGCGATTGGTGCGGCCATTGCGCTTGTTTATTGGAGGCTCGTTGCCAGCAACTCAAAGTCCGCGCGCCGGGCTTCGCTCCTCATTGCGTTGGCAGGAGTGGGATTGTTTCTTTATCCGTTGCGATTCGTTCCGGCGGGAAATCTACACGACCTGGCCATGGGCCTCATTCTGGCCACCTGCGCCCTTTCCATCGTTGGTTTTTTGCTCTGGCGCGTGAAACGCTTTCTGGATACGGACTCGCAGCAGGCCGATGCCGCCGAGGAACAGCCCGCGTCGCCCGTCAAGCCCGGCCGCTCAACCGACCGTTAATTCCTTCGTTTTTCGTTTGTTTTCTGCGGAATTGGACATCCGTACTTTCTGCGGGACGGTTGAATTCCCTTGTCTTTTCGTCCCGTTTCCGTTCTAAACACCCGATGCTTTCGACTGCCGTCATGGTTCCGGGTGTCTTTAAAAAGGTTGCCTCCCTATGTTGAATTATTTTCAAATCCTGATTCTCGCGCTGATCCAGGGCGCGTGCGAATTGCTGCCCGTTTCAAGCTCGGCGCACGTCATCGCCGTCGAGAAGCTCATGAAACTCGACCCGTCCAGTCCCGAAATGACAATGCTGCTGGTCATGCTGCACACGGGAACGATGTTCGCGGTCATGGTTTATTTCTGGAAGGCCTGGACGCGCGACTACTTCACCGCCCCCGGGAAGCTGGGCCCGTTTGTCGTCCAGATCATCATCGCCACCGCCTGCACCCTGGTGGTTGGCTTCGGGCTGCAACAGGTCATCGAGAAGATTTTCATGCGCGGCGTGCCGCATGCGGAAATTGAGGATTTGTTCTCCAACCTGCCGCTCATCGCCGGCGCGCTGGCCGCCGTGGGCGTGCTGATCATTTACGCCGGCCTGCGGGAGGGGAAGGCGCCGCGCCAGCCGGAAGTCCAGACGCCGCACTCGGTCATCATCGGCATCGTGCAGGGAATCTGCCTGCCGTTCCGGGGATTCTCGCGTTCTGGCTCGACCATTTCCACGGGATTATTGCTCGGACTGCCCAAGCAGAAACTGGAGGAATTCAGCTTCGCGCTGGCCGTCGTCCTGACGCCGCTCGTGATTGCAAAGGAAGTGCTCCGTCTGCTCAAGGAACACGCCCTGAGCGGTGATAATTCCGTGCTGCACCTTTTTGCGCCCGGCCTGGTCGGAATGGTGTTCAGTTTCCTCGCCGGGCTGCTGGCCTTGAAATGGCTCTCGGGCTGGCTGGAAGGTGGGCGCTGGAAATTCTTCGGCTTCTACTGTCTCATCGCGGCGGGAGGCGTCTTGGCCATGCACTTCATGCTCCCCGGTTGAATGTTGCGCGGGGGCAATCGAGAATCGTTTCCCTGGCCGTCGCTTAATTTTTGTCCGCTGTTTCCGGCGCGGTCTTCGGCGCGGGAATAAACAGCTTTTGCCCGATGATAAGTTTCGTCGGATCCTTGACCTTGGGATTCGCCGCCATGATCTCCGCCCCGGTGATCTTGATGCCCTTCTCCTCCAACAATTTCTTGGCAATCCTGTTCGGTGTGTCGTTTGACTTCACTTCATACATGAATCCCGGCCCGTCGGGCTGTGGCGTGTCGGCCACCGGCTCAGCCGGAGGCGTGGCCGGCGTCGAACGCGGCGTTACCGTGGTCACGCTGCCGGACTTGCCGCTGAGCTTGGCAATCTGCTTCAATTCCTTCAGCACCTCGTCGTTGTCCGCCATCCGCTTCTTGTCCACCGCCTCAATCGCGTCCTTCAACGCCTTCACGTCATCCTGGCTGGCAAAATTGCCGGCCGGCTTGCCCGCTTGCGCCGTCAGCGCGTCAATCTTCGCCTGCATGTCGTCAAGCTGGTGCTTCAGCGCCGTGTTCGCATCCTGCAAATCCTGGACGTGGCCCTGAAGGATTTTGTAATTCTCCGCGATCTCCGGGAGTGATGCCGCCGTCGGCGTTTCCTGTCCCCGCGCCAGCGGCACCGCCAGCAGGGAAATCATCAATAGAACTCTTTTCATGACCTAAAAATAGAAGCCTCCCGCACCGAGTGCAACGGCAAAATTACTCAACCCGTCGCATCGCTGCATTTTGCTCTTTGAACTTCGGCCCTTGAACCTATTGTGTACCCGTGACTGTTTTGCAGGCCATCCAGCGCAGCGTTGATTTTCTCGCCAAAAAAGGCGTCGAATCCCCGCGCCTGCACGCCGAACTCCTCCTCGCCCACGTGCTCCAGGTCCCGCGCATGAAGCTTTACCTGGACTTCGAACGCATCCTGACCGAGGACGAGCAAAACTCCCTTCGCGAACTCGTCCGCCGCCGCGGCCAGCGCGAACCTTTGCAGCACATCCTCGGCTCCGCCTGCTTTTGCGGCCTCGACCTCGCCATCAACAGCGACGTCCTCGTTCCGCGCCCTGAAACCGAAATCCTCGCCGAACTCGGCTGGCAATTCCTGAAAAACGCCGCCGTGCAATCCGGTTCCGCTCCGCCGAGCGCGCTTGATTTCGGCACCGGCAGCGGGTGCATCGCCATCGCCCTAGCCGTACAATGCCCCGCCGCCCGGGTAAGCGCCCTGGATATTTCCCCCGCCGCGCTGGCGCTCGCCCGCCAAAACGCCACCAAGCATACTGTTGATTCGCGCATCGAATTTCTCGCCGGCGACGGCTTTTCTGCCCTGCCCGCCGATGCCCGCTTTGACCTCATCATCTCCAACCCGCCGTACATTCCCGCCGCCGAAATCGCCACGCTCGATCCCGAAGTGCGCGACCATGATCCCCGCATGGCCCTCGACGGCGGCGTGGACGGTCTGGATTTTTACCGTCGCCTCGCGCGCGAAGCCGCCGCCTTCCTGCGCCCCGGCGGTCGCGTCATGCTTGAGTTCGGCGACGGCCAGGAAACCGCCGTGGCGGCCGCCTTCGAACTTGAAAAGTGGATTGTCGAGTCCATTAAACCTGATTACAATGCCAAGCCAAGAATCCTGGTCGCGCGCCGGGAGAATTGACTTGGATGGTATTGCCGTATTAGAACCTGATTCACATGGATAGTTTGCTCATCAAAGGCGGGGTTCCGTTGCATGGCGAAGTGACCATCAGCGGCGCGAAAAATGCCGTCCTGCCCATCATGGCCGCGACGCTTCTTACGTCCGAGCCGTGCGTCATCCATCGCGTCCCGGACTTGAGCGATGTGAAATTCATGGGCGAAATCCTCACGTCCCTCGGCGCGAGTGCCAGCCTCAAGGACGGCACTTTCAAGGTGCAGGCCCGCAAGATCAAGGACGTTGGCGATTACGATCTTATCCGCAAAATGCGTGGCTCCGTTTGCATCATGGGCCCGTTGCTTGGCCGTCTCCGTCACGCCACCGTCTCCCTGCCCGGCGGTTGCATCATCGGCGCAAGGCCCATCAATCTTCATCTCAAGGGCTTTGAGGCGCTCGGCGCAAAAATCAGCGTGGAAAACGGCTACGTTCATGCCCGCGCCAAGAAGCTCGCCGGAGCAGATGTGTTCCTGGGCGGTCGCGCCGGGTCCACCGTTCTCGGCACCGCGAACGTCATGATGGCCGCCGCGCTTGCCGAGGGCGTCACGCAAATTGAAAGCGCCGCGTGCGAACCGGAAGTCGTTGACCTCGCCAATTTCCTCAACGCCATGGGCGCGCGCATCACCGGCGCTGGCAGCCCCACTATCACCATCATCGGCGTCAAAACCCTTCACGGCGCGGAACACGAGGTCATCCCCGACCGCATCGAAGCCGCCACCTACGCGCTCGCCGCCGCCGCGACCAACGGTGAAGTCACCCTGCTCGGCGCGCGCGCCGACCACCTCCACGCCGTGCTCGACAAAATGCGCGACGCCGGCGTCAAGGTCGTACGCAACGGCGCGGCCCTGACCTTCAGCCGCAACGGCCGCCTCAAACCTGTGGACATCACCACGCTCCCGTACTCCGGCTTCCCGACCGATGTCCAGGCCCAGATGATGGTCCTCATGACGCTCACTCCCGGCATCAGCATCATCACCGAACGCATCTTTGAATCCCGTTTCATGCACGTCAGCGAACTGGCCCGGCTGGGCGCGGACATTGAAATCGAAGGCCCCAGCGCCATCGTCAAGGGCGGCAAACCGCTCAGCGGCGCGCCGGTCATGGCCAGCGATTTGCGCGCGTCGGCCGCCCTCGTCATCGCCGGCCTCGCCGCGCGCGGCAGCACCCAGGTCAACCGCGTTTATCATCTCGACCGCGGCTACGAAAATATTGACGGCAAATTGCGCAAGCTCGGGGCGCGCATCGAACGCGTGGAGGAAACATGACCAAAACCATCATCAGCATTGTCATCGTCGCGGTGCTCGCCTTCGGCGGGTATAAGCTCTGGCAGGTTTGGGACAGTTACGCCAAGGACAAGGACCTCGCGGCGCAACAAGCCGCTGCCGTCAGCAACGTGGTGCCCGAGCAACTGCCCGGCATGCCGCCCGCCTGGGAAGATGGCTACAAAAAAGCCTATGCCGCCGCGCAGACCGGCGATATCAAGACCCTTCGCGCCTGGTTCAAGGCCTACGGCCAGCAGGTGGACGACCCCCGCCGCGCCTGGATTGAGCTTGATTACATGATCATCATTTCCAGCCAGGATCCGCAGGAGGCAAAGGCGATTTACCAAAGCGTCAAGGACCGCACCCCGCAGGAATCGCCCGTCTATCCCCGCATCAAACAACTCGAAAAAACTTACGAGTGATTTCAGATTCGGCCGGCCAGCGGGCCGTCCCTATCATTCGTTTCTCCCGCTAATCTCCCTCGCCTTTTCCGCGTAAACCCGGCATCGTTCTCGCATGGGGAAACGAGGACGTATTTTGATTGCCGTTGCAGCTATCGCGGTTTTGGCCATGCTGGCTTGGGCAATACTGTTTTCCACATCGTCCGCACCCGAACCGGTGTATAAAGGAAAACCGTTGAGCTATTGGTTGGAACCCTACGCGTATAGTATTTTTCAGCGTAAAGTTTCAACCGAGACGATACCGAGCCGGGAAGAAGCTGATACCGCGCTTCGCCAAATCGGAACCAATGCCATCCCCACACTGTTACGAATGCTACGCGCACATGATTCTCCACTTAAAATCAAATTCTTACAACTAACCTATCGTGCCCCATACTTCCCGATTCATTACAAGCCTGCATCAATAATTAATGTGCAAGCAATGCAGGCCTTTCATGTGCTTGGCCCCGATGCCTCTTGTGCCATCCCTGACCTGGTAAAGATATTGGATCAAAATATTTCCCAGAGTTCTTACTTCCACACCGCGGCGATCCTGGCGTCATTCGGCCCCGAGGCCAAAATGGCTGTTCCCTCGCTGCTGCGAGCCGCAATGAACACAAATCAACCAATGCGATTCGCGGCCGAATCTGCCCTCCGCCAAATTGATCTGGAAACCTACGCCCGCGTCATTACCAACAATATACAGGCACCGATGCCATATCAGTAGGCCTTTCCTCCCCGCGCTTTTACCTTTCGTCTCCCGCCGCGCTGCCCCATTATGGTGTTATGTCTGGATTGATTGCCATTGTGGGAAGGCCGAATGTCGGCAAGTCGGCGTTGTTCAACCGCATCGTCGGCAAGCGCATCGCCATCGTCCATGACGAACCGGGCGTCACCCGCGACCGCATCAGCGCCGAGGCGGAATGGGGCGGCCGCTCCTTCACGCTCGTGGACACCGGCGGCATCGGCCTCCTGCGCCGCGAAAAGGCCGGCAACGTCATCGCCAAGGCCGCGCTGGAACAGGTGCAGCTCGCGATTGAAGCCGCCAGCGTGATTGTGCTGGTGGTCAATGTGCAGGAAGGCATCGTGCCGCTGGACGAGGAAGTCGCCGAACGCCTGCGCGAATCCGCCAAGCCGGTGCTCGTCGCCGCCAACAAAACCGACACGCACCGCCTGGAAACAGCAGCGATGGAATTTGAGGAATTGGGCTTCGACCAGGTCTTTCCCGTCAGCGCCATTCACGGCGAAGGCATCGAGGCGCTCATGGAGGCAGCGCTGAAACTGCTTCCTGCGGACACCGCGAAAGCCATCGCTTCCCCCTCTCCTGGGGGAGAGGGCCGGGGTGAGGGCGAGGGTTCCGACGACTCACCGTCCGAAGCCGCGCCGGAATTGCATGGCCCCTTCAAGCTCGCCATCGTGGGCCGGCCCAACGTGGGAAAATCTTCCATCATCAACGCGCTCACGCATTCCGAGCGCGTGATTGTCAGCCCCATTCCCGGCACCACGCGCGATGCGGTGGACGTGCCCTTCGAGGTCGAGACCGACGGCGTGCGCCAGTCCTACGTGCTGATTGACACGGCGGGCATGCGCAAATCCCGGCGCGTGGATGATTCGGTGGAATTTTTCAGCGTGAACCGCGCCGTCGAATCCATCGCACGTTGCGACATTGTCATTCTCGTCCTCGACGCGGAGGAAGGCATCACCGAGCAGGACAAGAAAGTCGCGGACAAAATCGTCGAGGCCCGCCGCGCGTGCATCGTCGTCGTCAACAAATGGGACCTCGTCGAGGAGGATGTGCGGACGAAGCGCGAGGAGGAGATTGAACGCCGCGAGACGAAGGGCCGCAACCGCGATGAACGCCGCGTCAAACGCCTCACCACCCTCGGCCAGTTCGGCCAATGGGTGCAGCACCATCTTTTCTTTCTCGATTACGCGCCGGTGATTTTCACCTCGGCGAAATCCGGCTTCAACCTGGACCGCCTGCTCGAAGCCGTGCGTTACGTGGCCTCGCAGTTGCAGCAAAAAATCCCGACCGCCCTGTTGAACCGCGCCATCAACGACGCCGTCGAGCGCCGGCAGCCCGTCAGCGCGGCAGGCCATCGCCTCAAGTTTTTCTATGCCACGCAGGTGCGCCAGGCGCCGCCGACGTTTCTGTTGTTTGTGAACCGCGATGAATTGCTTTCCGACGGCTACAAAAAACATCTCGCCAACGACATTCGCGCGGCGTTCGGTTACGAGGGCTGCCCGATTATTCTCGTACCAAAAGCGCGGCCCAAAACGGTTGAACCCATCCGAAAATTCAAGCCCGCCCGCGCAGTACGGCCGCGCGATGGACAGACTCGCAAGGGCCGTTGAATCTCTGATTTATAAGGAATCCAAGAAGGAAGGAATGCCGGAGTTATTAGCAGTTCTTCTCCTGTTTTCCTCGATTCATGCCTTCCTTATAATCTTTTCCGTATCGTAACAAATTATCCACAATTGCCCTCACGAGCCGGTTGTGAACAACCCTCCAAGGCGGTTGATAACCAGTCGTTTTGGCGGCAAAAATGCGGCGAATAACGTTATCGTAACTTTTTTGAAAATACTTCTTGTCACCACTACAGGTAGTGGTAGCCTCGACGTATTCCCCTACGGAAAGGGGTTTTGGTCCGGCCAGATTAGCCTGAAAACAGTGAGAAAAGTCCGATTTTTGCCGTTTTTGGGCTTCATTGTCTTCGCGAAAATGACGGGCTATGCGACATTTAAGATCGGAAGAAATGACATTCGAAAGGTAATGCAATGATTGACTCTCACGACCAGGTCACGTCCGCGCCCGCCACCCGCAACCGCCGCCGTGGCGCCGCCGCGCCCGCCGCCGCCCGCGCCCCCAAATCTCCCGCGCCCTCGCGCAAAACCATCCGCGTCCAGCGGCTTTTCAGCGACGCCAACGTCAAACCCTTCGACCAGGTCGAGTGGGAGAAGCGCACCGCGGAAATCACCGACGACGCCGGCAAGGTGATTTTCAAGCAGGAGAACGTCGAGGTGCCCAAGTCCTGGTCCATCCTCGCCACCAAGGTCGTCGTCTCCAAATATTTTTACGGCGAACTGCACACGCCCGAGCGCGAGACTTCCGTCCGCCAGCTCATCCATCGCATCTGCCGGACCATCGCGGATTGGGGCGTGCAGGACGGTTACTTCACCAAGGCCGACGGCGAGATTTATTACGATGAACTGACCTGGCTCTGCCTCAACCAGCACGGCGCGTTCAATTCCCCCGTCTGGTTCAACGTCGGCCTCTATCATCAATACGGCGTCGGCAAGAATTCCGCGCGCGGCAACTGGTTCTACAACCGCCAGACCGGCCAGGGCGAACGCGCCAAGACCCAGTATGAATATCCCCAGGGCAGCGCGTGTTTCATCCAGTCCGTCGAGGACAACATGGAGGACATCATGCGCCTGGCCTACAGCGAGGCGATGCTCTTCAAATACGGCTCCGGCACGGGCACGGACCTGACGCCCATCCGTTCCAGCCGCGAAAAATTGAGCGGCGGCGGCCGGCCCAGCGGCCCGCTTTCGTTCCTCAAGGTCTATGACCAGGTCGCCAACGTCGTCAAATCTGGCGGCAAGACCCGTCGCGCCGCGAAGATGAACACCCTGCGCGACTGGCACGGCGACATCGAGGAATTCATTGACGCCAAGCAGAAGGAGGAAAAGAAGGCCTGGG
>DATMLG010000554.1:0-3006 GCA_035570675.1 Verrucomicrobiia bacterium
AGCGCCGACACAGACCCCGCCGGCAGCAGATATTCCAGGAGATAGGCCGATTCCACGCGCAATCCACTCAGATTGGTCAGCCCGGCGCGCAACGCTTTGCGATCCAGCTTGCGCAACCTGCCCAGCAGCCGTTCCACGCCCAGAAAATTACGCTCCGGATGCAGTTTGGCATAATTCACCAAAAACGACCCGTCGCCGCTGCCCAACTCCACTTCCAAGGGCTGGGTTTCGTTAAAAATCTTATCCGTCTCCAACCGTTCAATGATCGAAGTCAGTTTCAGGAGCAAGGTCCGCCCGGCGGGCGTCACGGAAGTTATGTTTTCCTCTCTCTGCATGGCGGGACAGACTAACAGCGCCGCGCGCGGAAGCAATCGTCGCGACCGTCGGCTAAACCATCTCCCAAGCGGGAGGAGATGGTCGGGGCGGTGAGATTTGAACTCACGACCTCGTGGACCCGAACCACGCGCGCTAGCCAGGCTACGCTACGCCCCGAACCGGGCCGTTACTCTGCCGTGTATCCCGCCCAAAAGCAATATCCATTTTCAGCGCGACATTTTATTCTTTGAACTTCCAAAACCGCGTGCTTGAGTGTCCCGATGCTGTTCGGAACCATCCTGAATGCGCTCGGAATCGTCATCGGGGGCATCTGGGGTCTCGTGACGGCACGGCAATTTTCGGCTTCCACCCAGATCGCCTGCCGCGGTTTGATGGGCATCATCACCGTCTTCGTCGGCCTGCGCATCACGTTGCTGAGCCTCAGCGGCACGTTCATGCAAAACCTCAAGCAACTGGCCATCCTCGTCCTCGCGCTGGCCGCCGGCAAGATGCTCGGCCAGTTGCTTCACATCCAAAGAGCCATGAACCGCCTCGGCCAATATGCCGGCCGCCGTTTCTCCCAAACCAAACCCGGCGACCCGCACCGCTTCAACGACGGCTTTCTCGTCTGCACCCTCATCTTCTGCGCCGGCCCGCTGGGAATCGTCGGTGCCGTTCTTGCCGGCCTGACCAACAGTTGGGAACCGCTCGCCATCAAAATGGCCATGGACGGCCTTGCGGCGATGGGCTTTGCCTGCGTCTTTGGCTGGAGCGTTCTGCTTTCCGCCATGCCCGTCTTCGTGTTCCAAGGGGCGATCACCATTGCCGCCATGCGCTGCCAGCCCTTCCTGGCCGCGCACGGTTCTCTTGATGCCGTCACCGGCGTCGCCGGACTGCTGGTCTTTTGCGTCGCGCTCATCGTGCTCGAACTGAAGAAACTCGAAGTGGCCGATTACCTGCCCAGCCTGCTGATGGCTCCGTTGATAGTCTGGCTCTGGAATTGACCCACGCCATCCCTGGAACATTCTTGCCCGGTGAATCAATTCTGTCCACTAGCGCAAAAAAGCCGGACAACTCATCGCCCCTTCGATTTTTCAGGAATGCATTTTGCAAGCTTTCGGACCTGCGACACTCGCCGCTCCAAACCCAAGTTGTTGCGGTCGAACCACCATTAAAAATCGTTCGACGAGCCGTAGTAAGCGCCTTCCATCCAAGCATTTTGGCACATTGTATGCTCATTTTAAATGAGAATTTTACTAACGTGAACACGACTTTCAGCTCCGACGAATTGGAAATCCTCGAATACCTCAAATCCTGGGACGGCAAGTTTCTCAGCCTGGTGGACATCTCCCGGAATGCGTCCGGCAGGCAAAAGTTCCGGGACACGCCCAACTGGGCAAACGGCCTGATGGGGCGCCTCATCGATGCGAAGCTCGTCGAAGCCAATGAACGCGGACATTATCGTTACATCGGTGAGACGAAACCGGCCCCGCCCAAGGTCAAGGCCAAGCTCATTCCCCCGTTGCAGCCCCAATCCTCTACAAACGCCTCCATCGTCGGCGACAACTATTTCCCCGCGGCCGAACCAGCCGATCCGCCTACTCCCCGCTGGGTTTCTCCGCAGATTGAGGCCCTCCTCAGGCAATCCGGCAAGAATTTCCCCGAACCGAAGAAGAGCTGATCCTTGTGCGGTAGGGAGAGGCTTTAGTTCCCGTCCGGAAGGACCTTCGTCAATGCCCTGACTTTTTCCCCTTCTCAACTCTCAACCATCAACCTTTCTCAAGCGGCCTTAAGCGGCCCAAAGCGGCCCAGACTCTGACTGATATTTCGCACTCCGCACTCCGCACTCCGAATTTCGAACTCAGAGATGCGGGAAATCAACTACTTGCGTAGACCTCGGCCGTCTTTCTACATTCTGCCTTTTAATGAGCCCCCTCCCCCTACTTGAAGTATGCTGAAATAGCCCGGAATACCCCGAAATAATCCGAACACGGGACTTTTCGAGCTGCTTCTGTTCTGCTCACCGCTCACCGCTTACGGCTCACAGTTTGATAGATTGTCAAAGAACTCGCGCCAGCGCCCTTTGCTCCTTACGGCTCAGAGCTCACGCTTTCCGCACCTCCAACACGCCCCATTATATGGCCCGTCCGTCTTCTGTCAATTTTTGCCTCACGCGGAAAGCTGTCACTCCGCAAAAAAACAGCACCAACAGGGATATACCGGCGAGCCGCAGTCCCCAAGCAAGGCTGACGGGTTCGTACCGAAACTCCAGCGTGGCGTTTCCCGCAGGCACCTGCACGCCGCGAAGCGCATGATCCGTCCGGTAGATGGGAACGGATTTGCCGTCGAGGTAGGCGCGCCAACCCTTGTCCCAGAGATCCCCCAGCACCACCAGACCGGGCGTCTGCATCTTCACCGCCAAGGTGACGCGGGCCGGTATTTCCGCCACAATTTCCGCGGAGCCCTCGCAGACATCCGGTAATGCCAAATTGGTTTCAATATATGCCGTTTCACGGGCATCAAATTCCGGCTGGTGCAACCGCCCGAGACGCTCTTTTTCGTCCGCCGCCACTTCCACGTGCCGGGGCACAAACGCCCGGGGTAACGCGCCCGTATTTTCCATCACCCAATAATCCGGACTGATAAATGCCGGATGCACATCAGGCGGAGGATCGCCGCGAAAGACCACAT
>DATMLG010000555.1:0-13307 GCA_035570675.1 Verrucomicrobiia bacterium
GCGCGCCCAAGCCGAAGGAGACCAGCCTCTTCATCGCCGGCCATGGCACCGGCAACAACGAAAACTCCCGCAAAGCCATCGAACGCCAGGTCGATTTGATCCGCGCCCTCGGCCTCTACGCGGACGTGCACCCGGTCTTCATGGAGGAAGATCCGCGCGTGGGCGATTGTTACAAAATGGCGTCGGCGCGAAACATCGTCATGGTGCCGTTTTTCATCAGCGACGGCTTGCATTCCGTCGAGGACATCCCGGTCCTGCTCGGCGAACCGGAGCGCACTGTGCGCGAGCGGTTGGAAAACGCCCAGCCCACCTGGCGCAATCCCACCGAAAAGCAAGGCAAACTGCTCTGGTACACCCAGGGCATTGGCACCGAACCGCACATCGCCGACGTGATTTTGGAACGCGTCCGCGACGCCGCCCGTCCGGCGGCGGGAAGTTAGCCCGGCGGGTCGTTTTCAACTTCCATCGCGCCCGCGCCATCCCTATTCTAGTCGCATGCACTGGCAGAAAATTACGTTGGTCGGCGTGGGTTTGCTGGGCGGCTCGCTGGGGCTGGCCGTCAAGCAGCGCCGGCTCGCGGCCCGGATCGAGGGTTACGTCCGCCGCACTGCCAGCATCGCCGAATGCGACAAGCTGGCCGTCGTGGACCACGCCACGCGTGATTTGGCGCGGGCCGTCGCTGACGCCGATCTCATCATTCTTTGCACGCCGCTCAGCCAGATGCGCGAGCTCGCCGAAAAAATGCTGCCCGCCCTCAAGCCCGGTGCCATCGTCACGGACGTGGGCAGCGTCAAGGGCAGCGTCGTCGAGGAACTGGAGCCGTTGATTGCCGGTGCGGGCGGACATTTTGTGGGCAGCCATCCGATGGCCGGCGGCGAAAAGACCGGCGTCTCCGCCGCGCGGGCGGATTTGTTCGAGCGCGCCGTCTGCCTCGTCACCCCGACACCGAATTCGAACAAGAGCGCCGTCGAGAAGGTGGAAGAATTTTGGAAGGCGCTCGGCGGACGCGTGCTCCGGATGGCGCCCGCCTTGCACGACGACCTTGTCAGCCGCGCGAGCCATCTGCCGCACGTTGTCGCCGCCGAACTGGCGAATTACATCCTCAGCCCGGCGCATCCGCCGGAACAGGCCACCGTCTGCGCAAACGGTTTTCGCGACACCACCCGCGTCGCCTCCGGTTCGCCGGAAATGTGGCGCGACATCGCCATCGCCAACCAGAAAAACCTTGGCCGCGTGCTGGGGGTGTTCATCGAGGATTTGCAGGAATTCCGCCTCGCGCTCGAAAACGGGGACGTGAAGGCCGTCGAGGAATTTTTCGAGAACGCCAAGCAACGTCGCGACCTGTGGTGCGGGTCCGGAAATTCGCAAGAATGAAAAGCTCTCAAAAAGCCGGAAACGGGGAATTAACCAACCACCTCACCCCGACCCTCTCCCCCACAAAGCATTGTGGCGGAGAGGGAGCATGTCCGCGTTGATTGCAAGTAACAGCCGAAACGCATTCCATATTGCATTTTTAATTTTTAATTCGCACATGCTGCCAGATCTCATCGAAATCAAACCGTTGGAGAAGCCTGTAAAGGCTATGATAACGGTGCCCGGCTCGAAGAGCATCACCAACCGCGCATTGATCCTCGCGGCGCTCGCTGACGGTGAAACCACCCTGCGTGGCGCGCTCTGGAGCGAGGACACGCAGGTGATGGCCGATTGCCTGGAAAAACTGGGCTTCGAGGTCACGGTTAAACCCGACCCAGAGGAGTTTTGCAACCGCACTATCACCGTGAAAGGTTTGGGCGGCAAAATCCCCAACGCGGGCAACGCCGACAAGCCGCTGGAACTGTTCGTGGGCAACGCCGGTACGGCCGCGCGGTTTTTGTCCGCATTTGTTTGCCTAGGTAGCGGAGTATATCGCCTGCACGGTGTTCCCCGAATGCACGAACGTCCGCAGGCGGCACTGTTCAAGGCGCTGCGGGAACTGGGTTATCGCGTGGAATCGGAAAATGGTAACGACAAGCTGCCGGCGAGAATTTTTGGCGAATCCCCGTTACTTGGTTGGAGTCGAGGTAACAAGACTCATTCTAAGACCGAAGGTCAGAGCCTCCTCACGTCGGCTCCTACCAATTTGAGGCCACGTTCCTGCACGGTCAGTATTGAGGAAAGTTCGCAGTTTGCCTCGGCGTTGCTACTTTGCGCAAAAGTTGGCGATTGGAAAGTCAACATCGTTGGCGAGAACGCCGAGGAATCACCGTATGTGTCGATGACGGCGAAGATAATTGAGGCCTTTCCAATGGGCGGAGGAAAATTTAAAATAGAACCCGACGCTTCAAGTGCGAGCTATTTTTTGGCGGCGTCTTGGATACTGTTCTCCGCCACTGCAGTCCCTTCGAACTCCGATCCAGCAGGCGGCGAATCTGTTTTGGAGAGATCCCGAATTTGGGTGCATCGTTCACTTTCATTGTTGCAAGTGGATTCTAACTTTCTTGAAGTGACTGGCATGGGACACAATTTGCGTATGTTCAACGACCCTCGCGGTATTTCTCGATCGTGGGATTTGGGCGATAGCATCATGACTGCGATTGTGTTGTCGGCCGTTATGCCCTTGCCACGTTCTAAAGTCGAATCTAACGCGCCGACTTGTTTCGTTGATCTCGCCCCGCTACGTCTTCAGGAAACCGAGCGCGTCGTGGCCCTACGAACCGAACTCACAAAATGCGGCGCGAAGGTGATTGAGGAGGGTGACACGTTGACGGTTTATCCGTCGGAACTTCACGGCGCGGAGATTGAGACATACAACGATCATCGCATGGCGATGTGTTTTGCAATTCTGGGATTGAAAGTTCCGGGCATAAAAATCAAGAATCCTGCGTGCGTGAAGAAAACATTCCCCAACTTTTTCCAAAAACTGGCCGCCGCCCCGCCCCACGGCCTGGGCGCGACCATCCTAGATGCGAAGACGGGGCGCAAATTGGCGCATGAGGATTTATTTGCGGATTGAGGTTGGGATTAAAGCTTTGAAACCTGAAGCTCCCATAGTAATCGCCATTGACGGCACGAGCGCCAGCGGCAAGAGCACCAACGCCAAGTTGGTGGCCAAGGCGCTTGGCTTCATTTACGTGGACACCGGCGCGATGTATCGCACGCTCGCGTGGTATTGCCTGCAAAAGTGCGTGGATGTCCATGACGAAAAGGCCGTCGCCAATGCCTGCCGCCGCTGGAAGACCTCGCTCGAATGCGTGGACAGCCAGGTGCATCTGCTCGTGGACGGCTATTATCCGGCAAAGGAAATTCGCACGGAAGAAGTCACCGCCGCGGTGTCGCACGTCGCCGCCGTGCCCAAGGTCCGCGATTGGATGAAGAAAACGCAGCGTGATTGCATCCGCTTCGGGAACCTCGTGATGGAGGGCCGCGACATCGGCACCAATGTTTTTCCGGAGACGGATTTCAAGTTTTACGTGGATGCCGCGCTCGATGAGCGTTCCAAGCGCCGGGCCGCGGACGGCGTGAATGAAAATCTCGCCGCGCGCGACCTGCGCGACAGCCAGCGCGCCGCCGCGCCGTTGATGGTGGCGCTCGGCGCAAAAATCATCATCACGTCCGGCCTCACGCCGGAGCAGAGCAGCGGCATGATCATCGAGGAAGTGCACAAGCGCCTCGCCGCCCGAACCGGAGCATGAAGCCGGCCTACTACGTCGGCTGGTCCTTCTACCGCTGCCTGTTCGCCACGTATTTTCGCTGGCGGGTTTATAATCCCGAACGCGTGCCGCTGACCGGCCCGGTCGTCCTCGCCTCAAATCACCAGTCTTTTCTCGACCCGCCGCTCGTCGGTTCCGGCGTCAAGCGCGACATCAATTACATGGCGCGCAAATCGCTCTTCAACAATCCAATCGCCGCCTGGGCCTTGCACGCGGTCAATGCCGTGCCCGTGGACCGCGATGGCGGCGGCGCGGCTGGCCTGAAGGCCATCCTTGACCGATTGAAAGCCGGCGGCGGCATCGTCCTTTTTCCGGAAGGCACGCGCAGCAAGGACGGCAACCTGCAACCCGCCCGTTCGGGCATCGGCCTGGTGGTTGCGAAATCCACCGCGCCCGTCGTGCCGATCCGGGTCTTCGGAACATTCGACGCGCAATGGAAGCGACTCAAACTTTTGCGGCCGCCGCGCGTGGCCATCAAGTATGGCCGGCCATTGCTCTTTGAAAAACTTCGGGCCGAGGCGAAGGATTGCAGCAAGATCCGGCTCAAGGAAATCTACCAGGAAATCGCCGACGAAATCATGGTCGAAATTTCCAGAATGGAACCAGGCCCGGATAAATAAATTGTGGGTGAAAGACCAGTGCGACGGACCGCGAGGCGACGGCGCCAATCCGTTCCCCAGGCCGCTTGAGATTCCCGCCGACGGCAAACTGCGCCTCAAAGTCTGGTGACGGGCTTCGCTCCAGCGCCTCCGCATGCTCTCGTGGAAGGGTGCTGACAATTATCTCCTTGAAAGCCTCCGGCCGACAGCCGACTTTCTGGCGTGGCAACATCGGCAATCTCCTGGAGCCAAACTGTGCGGACCGTCGCGCTTGGCGCGCTGTTTATTCCGATTTCCATGGCGACGCTTCCCGCCCGCGACGCCTTCGTGCTGCTGTCCGGCGGCGGCTCGGAGATGGACAACAATTACTCCCAATATCTGCAGGCGAAAGCCATGGCGGAGTTCTTCGATCACAATTATCCGCGCAATTCAGTATGGACGTTTTTCGGAGCCGGCAACGTCGCGGGCGCAACTCCGGTGTTCAGCGACGTTTACCACCAGGTCAGGCGCAACGACGTCCTGGTGGATGCCTGGCTGCCGGGCGCGCTGCCGCACAACCGTCCCGCCACGCGCGAGGAATTTCTTCCCGCGCTGCGCAAGGAAATCCTGCCCGCCGTCGCCAGCGGCGGCACATTGTACCTGTTTGTCGGTGATCACGGCTCGCGTTCAACCGGACGAAATCCGGAAAGCATCATTGTCCTTTGGGGCATGTACCGCGACGAGCTCTCCGAACACGGCTGGAACGAGAGCGACCGTGAAACGCTTGGCGTGTCGGAGTTGCGCCGGATTCTGGCCGCGGACATCGGCCGTGGCCGCGTGGTTTTTTGCATGACCCAATGTCACGCCGGCGGATTCCATTACTTGGGCATCCCCCGCGACATGACCCCGGAAGCCTCCTGGTTCACCGCCGAGCCGGGCTGGGCCAGGCGCAAGGAACCGGCGGTCCCGCTGCGCGCGGCGGGTTTTGCGGCCACGGATGAATTCTCGCTTGCGTCCGGCTGCGACCCCTCGCCCGATCCCGAAATGTGGTCGGGCTACGAGCGTTACCTGCCGGAAAATTTGCTGGGCATGAATCTTTTCACCTCGGAACGCCGGGGCGACGGCTTGCGGTCCTTTGCCGACGCCCACGCGGCGGCAACCCTCGTGGATCGCACGATAGACAAACCCCGTTCCACCTCGGAGCAATACTTGGAACGCTGGGCCGTCCTCATCGAAACACATCTCGCGCGGGAATCGCAACTCACCCCGGCGCTCAAGCAGGCCGTGGACAATTACCAGCTTGCAGTGGATGGACGGACGTCCACGGCAGCGGACACGGCCTTTCAGGAACGCCAGGCGCTGTTTCAAGGTTTCATCGAAAAGCTGGCCGCCCAAAATGACGCGGGATTCCTGGTGTCCGGCACGCGCGCAGAATTGGAGGCGGCCGCGAAACAGCAGTCCACCATGGCCATGGACGACCCGGCGGCGACGCCACCGACGGCCAGAACCCGCCGGCTGTGGAACCGCAGGGTGCGGCCGGCATGGAAAGCCGCCGTGGAAGCCAACCAAGCCTCCGTCCTTCCCGCGGCGGCGGCGAAATTTGAAAAGTTCCTCCTCGATCAGGAGGATCACGGCGTCGATTATTTTTTCGGCGACGGCGATGATTTGCGCGATGATGTGTTCTGGCAGGCCGGCTACGGCAATCCGCAAACGATGAACCCCGAACGGGCGCAGGCCATCGCACTCTGGACACAGCAGCGGAATCAAAAAATCCTCGACTGGGTCAGGACAAACGGGGCTGATTCCGCCCGCAACGCCGCCGACCGGCTGGGGCAATTGATTGCCGAGCCGGAAACTGATCCGGCTCCCATGGACAAGGAGGATCAGGTGCAAATGAAAGCGACCGCCGCGGAACGCACGCTGTTCTACCGGCGCGTGCTGGCCGCCTGGGAATTTTTGCTGGCCGTCGATGACCGGCCGGCCCTGGCGAAGTTGCGGGAATTGACCGAACTTGAGCGCACGCCCCTGCCGGCCGCCAAATGATGCATCATCCGGCGCGTTCCCATAACCTCATCGGGCAAAACCCGTAACTATATCGAGCGCCACTCCGTCTGTTCCATAAACCATGCCAGGACAAACAGCCATCCCATCCGCTGACGCCGAACGCCGGCGGTTGCCTGTCCTGTTCCTGCTGTTCGTGGGCAGCGGTTGCGCGGCGTTGATTTATGAAATCGTCTGGCTGCAACTGTTGCAACTGGTCATCGGTTCCTCGGCGGTTTCGCTGGGCGTGCTGCTGGGCACGTTCATGGGCGGCATGTGCCTCGGCAGCCTCGCGCTCCCGCGTCTCATTTCGACGCGGCAACATCCGCTGCGCGCCTATGCGTTGCTGGAACTCGGCATCGGCGTCCTTGGAGTAACACTGTGGTTCGCCCTGCCGCCCATCGGACGCTTTTATGCCGGACACGCCGGGCATGGGCTGCCGGCGATTCTCCTGCGCGGACTCGTGTGCGGCATCTGCCTCCTGCCGCCGACCGTCCTGATGGGCGCCACGCTGCCGGCCATTTCGCGGTGGATCAAAACCACGCCAAACGGTGTGTCGTGGCTAGGCTTTTTCTACGGCGGCAACCTCGCCGGCGCCGTGCTGGGCTGTCTGCTGGCGGGATTCTACCTGTTGCGTGTCCTCGACATGGAAATTGCAACGTTTGTGGCTGCGGCCATCAACGCCGTGGTCGCGATGATTGGTTTCGTTCTTGCCGCTTCCACACCCAATTCCGTTCCCGACCCAAATCCTGATGCCCAACCGGTCAAACCCGCGCCGGGTTCGCGCTGGGTCTATCTTGCCATCGCCCTTTCCGGGATGTCCGCGCTCGCCGCCGAGGTGGTCTGGACGCGCCTGCTTTCCCTCCTGCTGGGCGGGACGGTTTATACGTTCTCCATTATTCTCGCGGTGTTCCTCGTGGGGCTGGGAATCGGCAGCAGCATCGGCTCCTTTCTCGCAAGAACGCTGGCGCGGCCGCGGATCGCGCTTGGCGTCTGCCAGTTGCTGCTGACCGGCGCCATCACCTGGAGCGCCTCGATGATATATAATTCGCTCCCCTACTGGCCCGTTGACCCGGAGCTTACTTCTAACCCGTGGATCAGTTTTCAACTGGACCTGGTGCGCTGCCTTTGGGCGATTCTGCCTGCCACCTGTTTGTGGGGCGCGAGCTTTCCGCTCGCGCTGGCATCGGTGGCCGCGCCCGGTCAGGACCCGGCACGGCTTGTGGGCGGAGTCTATGCCGCCAACACCGTTGGCGCAATCATCGGCGCGCTCGCCGCCAGCCTCGTGCTGATTGCGTGGATTGGCACACAGCACGCGCAGCAGGTGCTGGTGGTCATTGCTGCGGTCGCGGCCATCTTGATGTTCGTCACTGGCATGCGATCCTCGCGGGAGGACGAAGCGCCCGGCCCTGCCGGCGCGTTCGCCGCGCTCACGACGGTCGGCATTGCCTTTGGACTGGCGTTGTCCGTGCCGGCGCTGCCGTGGGAACTCGTTGCCGAGGGACGATACATGGCGACCAAGGGCGACCAGGGCAGGTTGATCTACATGGGCGAAGGCATGAACGCCTCCGTCGCCGTGACCGAGACCGCGGACGGGATACGGAATTTTCATGTCAGCGGAAAGATTGAAGCCTCGACCGATCCCCGGGATATGCGGCTGCAACGTATGCTCGGCCACCTCCCCGCCCTGCTCCACCCCGATCCGCGCTCCGTGCTGGTCGTGGGTTGCGGCGCAGGCGTGACGGCGGGTTCGTTCATCACGCATCCGGGCATTCAAAAAATTGTCATCTGTGAAATCGAGCCGATCATTCCGCGCGTGGTGGCGACCAATTTCGCCCGGGAGAATTACAACGTCGTCAAGAACCCGCGCGTCCAGGTGGTCTATGACGATGCGCGAAATTTCGTGCTCACCTCCAAGGAAAGGTTCGACATCATCACCTCGGACCCCATCCACCCGTGGGTCAAGGGCGCGGCAACGCTTTACACGAAGGAATATTTTGAAATGTGCCGGGACCATTTGAACCCGGGCGGCTTCGTCACGCAATGGGTGCCGTTGTACGAAAGCAACCCCGGCGTTGTGAAAAGCGAAATCGCCACTTTCTTCGAAGTCTTTCCCGGCGGCACCATCTGGGCCAACGACCAAAACGGTAAGGGCTACGACATCGTTTTGCTGGGGCAGGCCGGACCGACCAAGATCAATGTGGATGACTTGCAGGCCCGGCTCGACCGTTCGGATTATGTTGACGTGGGCGTCTCGCTGCGCGACGTGGGTTTCAAGACCGCGATCGATCTGCTCGGCACCTACGGCGGGCGGGCGTCCGACCTCCAGGTGTGGCTGCGCGGCGCGGAGATCAACCGCGACCGCAACCTGCGGCTGCAATATCTCGCGGGCATGAATCCCAATCTCTACCGCGAGGAAGCAATTTTCGACGACATGGAGATCTACCGCCGCTATCCCAAGGACCTGTTTATCGCGACCAACGGGACTGAAAAAGCGTTGCTGCTGGCCATCGAGCGGAGCAAGCCGGCCTTCTAATTTTGCAGCCCGTCGCAAACAGCTTCGACAAATTGTAACCTTCCCCCGTCATTGGGCGTCTCTGCTTACGATTAGCGCAGCCAGTATTTGCACGGGACAGTGCAGCGTCTGGCCCGAGACAACAACCAAACAACCAAATAAATATGCAAAGCAAATCAAAAGCCCTGGCCTCCCTTCTGGGAACCGGCCTCTGCGCAATTTTTGCGCTCGGCACCGTGGCAGTCCAGGCCCAGGACCAGAAAGTTGACCCGAACGGCACATGGAAGTGGAGCCAGCCCGGCCGCAACGGCGCCCCGGACCGCGAATTCAGCGTCACGTTGAAGGCCGACGGCGGCAAGTTGACCGGATCACTCACCGCGCCCGGCCGCGGCGGCGGCGACCCGGTAAGCACCGACATTTCAAACGGCAAAATCACCGGCGACCAAATCTCCTTTGAAATCGTTCGTGACACCCAAAACGGCTCCGTCACGAACAAATACGCCGGCAAGATTTCCGGTGACACCATCACCGGCACGCAGCCTGGCGGTCGCCGTCGCGGTGGCGGCGGTGGAATGGCTGGCGGTGGAACCAATGCGCCCGATGGCACCCCTGCTCCTCCTCCTGCCCCGACGACGCGTCCGTGGACGGCAACGCGCTCCACCACCTAGTCAGCAGATCATCCCGGCCGTTGGAGTTTTGTCAGTGACGGCTTGCAGACGCGGCGGTCAGAAATGGCCCCGCGTCTTTTCTTTTACGGCACCGGCACCGTGCTGAAAATTTTCTTGATGATGTCGTCCGTTGTCGTGGCCTGCGCCTCGGCTTCGTAAGTCAGGATGATACGATGCCGCAGCACGTCCGGCCCGATGTTCTTCACGTCCTCGGGCGTCACGTAATTGCGACCCTGCAACAGTGCCCACGCCTTCGCCGCCAGCGTCAGGTAAATCGTCGCGCGCGGTGATGCGCCGAACTGGATGAGATGCTTGATGTCCAGCTTGTATTGCTCCGGCTTGCGCGTGGAGAAAACCAGATGGACGATGTAATCACGCACTTTTTCATCCACGTGCACCTGATCCACCAGCTTGCGCGTGCGCATGATCTCATCGAGCGAAACAATCGGCTTCACCTCGCTATTCGGCGAGGTAAAGGCCATCGTGTCCAAAATCTTCCGTTCCTCCGCGAAATTCGGGTAACCGATCACCACCTTGAACATGAACCGGTCCACCTGCGCCTCGGGCAGCGGATACGTCCCTTCCTGGTCAATCGGGTTCTCCGTTGCCAGCACGAGAAACGGCGAAGGCAACGGCATCGTTTCGCCACCCAGCGTCACCTGCCGCTCCTGCATCGCTTCCAGCAGCGCCGATTGCACCTTCGCCGGCGCGCGGTTGATTTCATCCGCCAGCACCAGGTTCGCGAACACCGGCCCCTTGGTTGCGTGATATTTCCCGTCCTGCGGACTGTAAATTAAAGTGCCGATGATGTCCGCGGGCAACAGGTCCGGGGTGAACTGGATGCGATGAAACTGCGCCTGGATGGCCGCCGCGAGCGTGCGCACGGACAACGTCTTGGCCAGGCCCGGCACGCCTTCCAGCAGCACGTGGCCGTTGGCCAGCAGCCCGACCAGCAGCCGGTCCACCAGATGCTCCTGGCCGACGATGACCGACCCAATCTCCTTCCGCAACGCCGCGACCCATGCCGCCGCGCGCTGCACGTCCTCATTCGATTCATTCAAAGTGGCTGACATTCAGGCGGGCAATATAATTGCTTTTGCGCCAAAGAATAGCAAAAAGCGGCGCTCTCCATTTTCAATTTTTACTTTTGAATTTTGAATTGGTTTGGACGGCTTCCAACAGAATCCTCGTCGGCTGGTTCAATTTCATCGCCAGCGCCGCCTCAATGGTGACCCACTCAAACTCGCGCGCCTCGTCGTTCAATTTCACCTTCGGCTCGCCCGCGCAATGCGCCGTGTAATTCAGCAGCACGAAATGCGCGTCCCGATAAAACTCCGTCGAGTGGATGCAATCTTGCACCAGCACAAACATGATGTCCGTCACGTCCAGGTCCGTCTCCTCCTTCAGCTCGCGCCGCAAGGCGTCCTCCGACCGCTCGCCCCACTTGATCTTGCCGCCCGGAATGCCCCACAACCCCGACCACTTGTGCGTGCGCACCATCAGCACTTCGCCCGCGTCATTAAAAATCAACCCGCCCACCGTCACCACCG
Source organism: Verrucomicrobiia bacterium (assembly GCA_035570675.1). Taxonomy (GTDB): domain Bacteria; phylum Verrucomicrobiota; class Verrucomicrobiia; order Limisphaerales; family Pedosphaeraceae; genus DATMLG01. The sequence continues at coordinate 11,041 of DATMLG010000555.1, forward strand.
GATGCGCGTAAACTTCGTCCGGTTTCAGGCACATTTGATTGCGTTCCAGAATCTCGCGCAACTCGCCCAGATGCTCCACCATCAATTCCGGCCCCGCCGTCCGGAGCTGTTCCAGTCCGCTGAACCCCGTCAATACCGCGCATGAATGCATCCCGCCGCAGTGCGCCGTCTCGATGTCATGCGGCATGTCACCCACGAACATCGTTTCCTCCGGCAGAAAATCATTTTCCTTCAGCACCGCGTCAATGACCTGCCGCTTGTCCATGATGCCCAGATGTGTGCGGTTGAAAAATTGCGCGAAACCCGTCGCCGCCGCCTGCCTCTCGAAATGTTCCGCGGTGATGGTGCTCAGAACCGTCATGCGCGCGCCGCGTTTCCGGCAAAATTCCAGAAATTCCCGCGCATGCGGCTGCGCCACCACCGAATCCTGGCATTCCCGGAACGCGCTGTGAAACCAGGCCTCGAGCTGCGGCACCGGAATGTCAGGCGTGTAACGGTCAAAAAAACTTTGGTACGGCAGGCAAAATTCCGCGCGAAACTCTTCCAGGCCCAGCTCCGGTTTGCCCGCCTTGGTAAAGACATGATTCGTCGCCTCCCAGACCGCCGGCAAATCATCCACCAGCGTCCCCGACCAGTCGAAAATCACGTTTCGGATCACGCCCCGCACTCTAACCCGCGCTAGCCATCTGGGATAGGCAGAATTCGACGCGAACGCCGCCGTTGACTTTATTGTGCCATCCGGCCCAGCATGTTGGCGGTTCACAATTCTGATTGAGGCAAGTTCCATGAAAATCAGACAATCAATTGTTGCCAATGCACCCTTGTCGACAGGGCTGCAAGCCCGTGATGTCATAGCTTGGGCAGCAGCAAATCTGGCGAGCGTAGACCCAGTTCTGTCCTATTCTGGGCCCTCGACCCCATTATCAGGGCTGCAAGCCCATCATGTGATAGCTTGGGCTGGAGTGAGTCCGACGAACGGAGGCCCAAGAAAATTATTCCCACAAACCTCCCACGCCCTGTAAGGGCGCCACTCTCATGTCGCAATCCCTCGCCAACATCATCGTCCACCTCGTCTTCAGTACCAAGGGCCGCCGCCAACTCCTGCGCGACGACGAACGCGGCCAACTCCACGCCTACATCACTGGCATCCTGAAAAATCACGACTCGCCCCTTATCGAAATCAATTCCGTTGCCGATCATATCCATATCCTTTTTGCGCAATCCAAAAATCATGCTCCTGCAAAACTCGTGGAACAGGTCAAAAGTTCGTCCTCCGGCTGGATCAAGCAGCAACACGCGTCGTATTCCGATTTCGCGTGGCAGACCGGTTACGGCGAATTCAGTGTCAGCCCGATGCATGTGGAAGCCGTCCGGGAATATATTCGCAATCAAGCCGAACACCATCGACAGGAGGGATTCCAGGATGAATTCCGCCGGTTTTGCGAAAAAAACGGGAGACCGCTGGATGAAAAATATGCATGGGATTGAATGGGGTTTCAAATATCGCACGTTTTGTTTTGTGACGCCCTTACAGGGCGTAGAAGGTACGTTTGTCCATGTTACCCGGGCCTTCGCTCCGCTCCAGCCCGGGCTGTCACATTGCGGGCCTTCGGCCCTTTTGGCAGGGGGCTGAAAGCCCGTCATGTGATGGCTTAGACTGCAGCGTAGACCCAGTTCTGTCCGATTGTTGGCCCTTGGCCCTGATGATAGGGCTGCAAGCTCGTCATGTGATCGCTTGGGCTGGAGCGAGTCCCGCAAACGCAGGCCAGTTTTAGTCGTTCCCTCCGCCCATCTCCCGGGCTGAAAGCCCCGAATGCGATAGCTTGGGCTGTAGTGAGTCCCACGACCCCAAGTGAAGGAGGCCCAAATCATCCGTCCCTTCACTCCTCAGGGCTGCAAGCCCATGATGTGATAGCTTGGGCTGTAGTGAGTCCGACGAACGGAGGCCCAAGTAAATCGTCCACACACACCCTCCGGCCCTGAAAGGGCCGAACATTCCCCTTCCCAACTTCCTCAATTTTCCCGGTCACGTTCAAATTTTGGTTTGACTTGGTTTGACTTGGTTTGACTTGGTTTGACTTGGTTTGACCGTCCCCGTCCAATTCACCATCCGCGCCGCCCGGTTTGTCTGACGCCATGGCCCGGGAAAGCATCGCGGCCATGCGTTCCACTTCACCGACCCTCGCTTCCGCCGCCATTTCCCGCCTCCACTTTTTTTCGTCCAACCGCTCGGTTTCCCGATCCCAACGCTCCTCCGCCATCCGCAC
>DATMLG010000556.1:0-6741 GCA_035570675.1 Verrucomicrobiia bacterium
TGGCGAACAGATACGGCAGCCGCGCCGCCAGGTTCGCGTTGGCGGTCGCATCCGCGTCGTCATATTGCGTCGGCTTCTGGAGGGATTGCGCCCCGACAAATACCGCGTAATCAGTGTTCTTCCAGTGCGAAAGCGGCATCAAACCGTTCTTGGCCAGCTCGGCTTCACGGCGGTCGGTGATGGCAATCTCCGTCGGACACTTCATGTCCACGCCGCCGTCATCGGTCGGAAACGTATGGACCGGCAGACCTTCCACCATGCCGCCGCTTTCCGCCCCCCGGATGCGCGCGCACCAGCCCCAGGTCTTGAAGGAGCGGGTGATGTTCGTGCCCATGGCATACGCGGAATTGGCCCAGACATACTTGTTGTGGTCCGCGCCCGCCGTGTCTTCCTCAAAGGAAAAATCCTCCACCGGGTTTGTCTTGGCGCCATAGGGAATGCGCGCCAGGAACCGGGGCATCGTCAGGCCAAGATAGCGCGCATCTTCCGATTCGCGCAACGAGCGCCAAGAGGCATACTCCGCGCTCTGGAATATCTTGGTGAGGTCGCGGGGATTGCTCAGTTCCTGCCAGGTATCCATCCCCATCAGCGTGGGGGAGCCGGCGCTGATGAATGGGGCGTGCGCGGCGGAGGCAATCTGCGCCATGCCCGACAGAATTTCCACGTCCGGCGCGGTATGATCGAACTGGTAGTCGCCAATCAAGCAGCCATAGGGCTGGCCGCCGGGCGTGCCGAATTCATCCTCGTAAAGCTTCTTGAACAACGGGCTCTGGTCCCAGGCCGTGCCCTTGAATTTTTTGATGGTGCTGCCCACGTCCTTCTTGGAAACGTTCAACACGCGTATCTTCAGCATTTCGTCGGTCTCGGTGTTGCTCACCAGGTGATGCAGCCCGCGCCAGGTGCCCTCGAGTTTTTTGAAATCTTCGTGATGAATGATCAGGTTGATCTGCTCGGACAGCTTCCGGTCAATCTCCGCGATCATCGCCTCGATGGACTTGATGGCGTCGTCCGAAATCAACTTCGTCGCGCCCAAGGCCTGTTCGGCCAGGGTGCGCACGGCGGTCTGCACCGCGCTTTTGCGTTCTCCGGTCTTGGGCTTGAACTCCTTGTTCAGGAGTGATTCAAACTCGCTCACCTCGGCGGCTGCGCCGGCTGCGCCTGATTGGGCCTGGGGATTTGGATCAGCCATAAAACGGGATGTTGGTTATTTGTTTTCCGCGGGACCTTCCGGTTTCGGGGCCGCCGCGAGGGACTTCATCAACTCAGGCTCGTTCAACAATTTCGAAATCAATTCCTCCGCGCCGCTCTTGCCGTCCATGTAGGAAAGCAGATTCGAAAGTTCCGTGCGGGCGGTCAGCAGCTTGTTCAGCGAATCCACCTTGCGCGCGACGGCCGCCGGCGAAAAATCATCCATGCTCTGAAAGGTCAGTTCCACGTTCAGGCTGCCCTCGCCGGTGAGGGTGTTGGGAACTTGAAAGGCCACGCGCGGCTTCGACGCCTTGAGGCGCTCGTCGAAATTGTCCACGTCGATCTCGAGAAACTTCCGGTCCGCCACGGGCGCGAGCGGGTCCGCTGGCTTGCCGGAAAGATCCGCCATGACACCCATCACGAACGGCAGTTCAACCTTCTTCTGCGCGCCGTAAAGCTCCACATCATATTCAATCTGCACCCGTGGTGCCCGATTCCGATTTATAAACTTCTGGCTGCTGGCTTTTGCCATAGATTTTACCTTTCGAATCGAGGGACGTTATCTGGTTGCTAGTAAAGCATATCGGCGGTCAAACCGCCATCAAAATCTAACACGGACTGCTCCAGCGTTTCGCATTTGCCACCCCCTTGTCAACACCCTTTTTGGCGGCCCCAAGCCCTCATCACCCGTCCTTGGGCAGTTCGCCCGTAATCCGCTGGATCTCTTTCACCGAATCCGGCGAAAGGTCACTGATGATCTGCATGAAATCCATCTCCGCCAGCCGTTGCGCCCGTTTCAATATGTTCGGCACCGGACTGGACGGTTCCTCCCTTTTGTAATACTCGCAGATCTTTGTAATCATGCGCACCACATCTTCCCGCGACCGGACTTCCCCCTGGATCGGCTTGGAAGCCGTGGCTGCTCCGGCCGCCGTCGGGGTCCCTGTACCTGTCTCCGCCCCGGCGGATTCCGGCACTGAACCTGGCGACAGATAAACAGCGAGACGTTTCTGAATTTCCTTGAGTTCCCGGGGCAGTGCGTCGAGGTCCGGCGCTTTGCCTGCGCCCACGGTCTGGGTGAGCAATTGGTCGATCTCCCCCGCCAGGCGAAGGGAGTCGTTCACCGCCTGGCCAACCGCCGCCAAATCTTCCGCGTTGGTGTCGCGAAATGCCGCTTCAACCTGCGCCGCGGTCGGTCCCGGTTTCTCTTCCGTGCCCTCGGCTCCGGCCTCGCTCAACAAAATATCGGCCAGCCCGTACTGTCCCATTTGCACCGAGTTTGCCAGCGGCGCCTTCCGTACTGCTTCCAAAAAACGCATGGGATCGCCAAACGTCCCCACCGGCGTTGCCACCGCGGCGATGATGTTAAGACGCTGGGTCGGGTCATTATTGTCCGCCGGGTCGAGCAGCGGAAAACAGGAATTCCAATATTGCTCCACCAGGCCTTTCAAGAGTGAGAGGCCCTCACGCAACGACACCAGCCCTTCCATCTTGAGCGCGGCAAGCGAGAGCGCCGTTGCGAGGCGCAAATCTTTCGAACGCGACCACAACTCGAGACAACGCTCGCGCATAAGTTTCCAATCAGGATCCTCGGCGGCGGAAAACTGCGTCTCGGGCTTGCCCCGCATGATGCCCTCCAGCTCCTGAAAGCCCTGATCGTAGGAAATATCTTCGCCGCACGGTTTCTCGTCCGAAATCGGCTTAAGTAATTCGTCCGCGTTGATCATGGTTTCACTGCTTGTGCCTGACGCGGATAATGGCGGAATCCCGCCGGTTGTCCAGCAAGTTTTCCACAAGCCAATTTTTCAACCACCGCTCCTTCGGTGCCGGTGTATTTTCCCTGTCCCGTGGTGGCGCGATGGTTTATGCTGTCCCGGCTGGCCATGAGTGATGCCGCCCAAACCGAATACGATGCCGTGGTTTATCCGACCGGCCTCTACCCGCAGACGCACCCCGACCGCCTGGCCACGAACGCCACGTTGTTCGGATTGGACCCGGCGCCGGTTGAAAAATGCCGGGTTTTGGAAATTGGCTGCGGCGATGGAACCAATCTGCTGACAATGGCGTTCTCGCTGCCGGAAAGCCGGTTCTTCGGCATTGACCTGGCCGCGGAGCCAATCCGCCGGGGAAATCAACTCATCGAAAAACTGGGCCTCACCAATGTCACGCTCCGGCAACTGGATGTGCTTCAAACCCCCGATGACCTGGGCGTCTTTGATTATATCATCGCTCACGGCGTTTATTCCTGGGTGCCGGCCGAGGTTCGCGAAAAAATCATGGCGATCTGCTCGCGCCATTTGAGCGAACAAGGACTGGCCTATATCAGCTACAACGCCTATCCGGGCAATCATCTCCGCGACCTTGTCCGGCGCATGATGCGGTTTCACTCCGACAAGTTTGAGGCCCCGGCTGACAAGGTCCGCCAGGCCCGCGCGCTGGTCAAATTTGCCGCGGAAGCAAAAGCCAAGCCCGGGCTCTGGCAGTCCATCCTGAAGCAACAACTCGAGCGCATTGCCCAATACACGGAGGAGGCCTTTTATCATGATGATCTGAGCGGGATCAACCAGCCCTTCTACTTCATCGATTTCATGGACCACGCCGCGCGTCATAACCTCCAGTACCTGGCGGAGGCGAACCTTCCCGAAATGCTCGACGATGGCTTTGAAGAATCGGCTACCGCGGCCCTCCGTCAACTGGCGGACGGCGCCTATCTGGCGCGGGAACAATATCTCGACTTTCTCAAGGGCCGTTCCTTCCGGCAAACACTGCTTTGCCGGGATGGGCTGAAGTTCACGCGTTCGCTGCTGCCCGAACGCGCCGTCAATCTGTTCGTGGCGGGGGAAACGCGGCCGGCCACCACCGGCCTGGACATCTTATCTTCCGAACCTGCGGATTTCCACGGCCCGAAGGACGCGGTGATTGCCACGAGCAACCCCGTGGCCAAGGCGGCCCTGGTTCATCTGGGAACGATCTTCCCCTTGAGCATCCGTTTCGAGGATTTGCTCGACCTTGCCCGCCGGCGCGTCGGAAGCAATTCGAACCCGGATGACACGCAAGCCGATCGCGCCCGGATGGAACTCGCCGAATTCCTCGTGCGCGCCCATGCCATTGATTTTTTGGAACTTCACAGCTTCCAGCCGGCCTTCGTCACGCAAATCTCCGACCGCCCGGCCGCCCACCGGCTTGCCCGGCTGCAAATTCAAAACGGCCCCAAGATTTCCACCTTGCGTCACCGGACAATGCGCCTCGATGATCCCTTGGGCCGGCATTTGCTTGGGCTGCTTGATGGCACCCGGGACATGGCCGCGCTGGTTGCCGCGCTCGCCGACGCCGTCAATTCTGGTGCCGCCACCATTCCCGGCATCGAGGCCGGCAAGATCAAGCCGGGCGACGTGCCAAAGATTTTGCTCGAACAACTCAAGCCCAACCTCCAGTCCCTGGCAAATTCCGCCGTCCTGGTCGCGTAAGATTTTCCAACGTCCGCCGACGATCAGTTGATCCCCGACGGCCTAACCCGAGCCCATGCCGGTGATGCGGGATTTGTCGAAGGTGGCCTTGGGGGGGTGGATCCAGTTCATGGCCTTGGCCTTGAGCTTGGCAAAATAGCCTTTTTCCTCGAACGTGCCTTTGTTTGAACCGAGGCCATCGAGCTGGAGGTGGGAATCCTTGATGGCCTTGGTGGCGATTTTGAGCATCGGGTCCATCTTGGTTTTTTTCATCTCCTCGAAGCGGATGTTCCAATTGGCCTGGCCGATGTCGGCGATGAAAAGGTTCCCGACCGTGGAAGTATCCGAGCAGGTGAGCAGATAGCAGCCGAGGATGGGGCAATCGCTGAAGACCGTGATTTTGAGGTCGTCCGGCTTTGCCAGCCACTTGTTGCCGGCGCGCATGTCGGCGACTTCCTGGCCAAGCGCATAGAGCTTGAGGCCGAGGGTGGCAATGGCGCTGGTCAGGCCGATGGCAACGTTGGTGCCGGTCCCCAAATCAGCGAAGAGGCCGGCGATTTTACCGCCGGTGGCCAGCGATTGCTGGCCGAGATCAATGGAATGCACGGCCAGGTCGCGCTTGATGATGGTGATGACGGCATCGGCGGCGGCGCAGGGGTCGCCGGCGCGGAAGCCGGTCCTGTAATCACTGCTTTTGTAAAGGTTGTAGCCGTCCTCGGCGACCTGCTTGCCGGCCGCGGCGAGCTTTCCGGCGCTGCTGATGACGCCGAGAACGGGGGTGACTTCGGTGATGAGATTTTTGGTGGCCTCGGAGCCGATGAGCGTGATCACACCTTCGATGTTCTCCACGCCGGCACAGTTCGACATGAATGTGCTTACGGCGCCACGGAAGGCGGGGTTGATGGCGGCCTTGGTGGCGGCGCTGGCGCCAGTGGCGGCGGTCTTGATGTTGGAATAGACGTCCTTGCCGGCGCTGAGGATGTCCTTGCCGGCGCTGGCGGCGGATTTGGCGCCGAACTTGAGCTTGGTGCCGGTGAACATGTTCACGGTCATCTGCCGGCGGGCCTTGGCGAGTTCGGCAAAGCCCGTGTAGTCGGCGCGAGTCAGAGGTGCGTTGGGTGGCATGGGGTTGAGGGTGGGTGCACGGTTTATCCGACGATCCGGCCGGGATGCGACCGGTCGGCGCTTTGGTTCAACTTCACCTGCATTTCCTTTGGGGAAATGTAGCGATAGTCCGCATCAATGGAAACAATCTTTGGGTGAAAAATCCGATGGGTCTTGATGACAACGTTGGTGTTGCTGCCCGCCGAATGTTTCAGCAGGACGTCGCCAGCTTTTAAATCACTGTATTTAAGTGGCACGTTGAACTGTATGTTGGTCCGGAGCGCCCATCATTTCCAATCTGTTCCCGATTGGTCAAGCATCCAAAAACGCTCCGGAGGCCCCGTCCGCGGGCGCTTACTTGGAGCCCTTGCCCTTGAACCATCTCTGAGTGAACGAACCCCAACTGCTGGGCGGGGTTTCCTCCGTGTCGGACCGTCCGAGGCTTTCAAGACCATCCGCGCGCTGGAAATCAGCCAGGATCCGTTTCGCCTTCGACTTGAAGGCGTCGTCCAGGTCGTAGGGCACATCTGTCGCCATCGGAAGCGCGTCGGGCAGCGCGCGCAGACAGAAAAATTCCTGTGAAGACGGTTCCCCGCAAATCACGTCCAGCCAGGGTTGCCCCGAGGCCCGGATGAAAAGGGTGGGCACCTGCCGGTCAATCCGCGTGGCGAAGAATTCATTCCATAGCAAGAACACTTGCTCGGAGGAGCCGGCGGCGACGGGCACGCGGGTGTGTTGCGCCCAGGCGGCTGTATCTTTCGGGTCGAATTTTGCAGTGGTGAAGGCAGCCATCCGGTTTTGCAGATCGTAAATGATGCGCTGCCATCCCTGCTGGTTCGGACCGAAAACCTTGTCCTCCACAAAAAGCTTGAGAGCTTCCGGGGCGGGAGCGGCCTTGGTGACGTTTGGACCGGCCTGGGACAGGGTCCCGCGCAATGCGGTCCGCGCACGGTCAAGCAACGCCCTGACTTCCGCGGCGGTTTTCGCGGCGCGGCAGGCCTGT
>DATMLG010000557.1:0-15263 GCA_035570675.1 Verrucomicrobiia bacterium
CCGAAGTCAACTTCGTTTCCTTCGTTTGCTTCTGTGAATCGCCTCCCGTTCCTGTCTGATGACTACGGCCCGCTCTTCAGCAACAAGCGGTAAAACTTTTGTGTGTTCGTGGGGGTCACCATGTACGGCGAGGCCGCGGAATTCGTCACCCACGGTCCGGTCACGTTCGTTGACTCCAGCAGCGTTCCCGCGGCCCAATTAAACACCGGATTCGGCGCGCCAATTTGCGTGTAGATAAAATTGGTCAACCCCCACACCCCCAGGTTCGCGCTCGTTCCGACATACACCTTGCCGTTTGCAATCGTCGGGCACGTCATCTTCACATACGTCCCGATGCTCCCCGCCCAAATCGACGTCGGAAAATTCGCCGCGTCATACGCCCGCAGAATGCTGTCGTCGCCGATTTCCCACAACACCCCGTTGGTCGCCCCGTTCGCCGAAAGCGATATCCCGCCCACCCGGTCGCTGAAGCTGAAAGCGGCGGTTCCCGACGGCGTCGTATTAAAGTTCGTGCCGCTGAAGGCGAAAGCTTTGGTCTTGCTGTTGCTGTGCAGCGCGAAAACCAATTGCTGCGTCGGCCCCTGCCAATAGACCGGCGACGGCCCGATCGTGTCGCCGCCCGACTGCGCCGGGAACTGCTGCGCAAAGGCCCCCACGTGACCCATGCCGGTGGTGTCGGCCAGGTACAAGTTTCCGTCCTTGCCCATCCCCACCGCATAATGCGTGGGCAGCAACACCGGGCCGCCGGAGCCAAAGTCTGTGTCCCCGGAATTGAGCGAGGACCAGTCGGCCGGCGTCGCATAATCCTGCACCACCAGGCTGCCGCTCAATTTGATCATGCTCTCGCCGTAATTGTTGATGCCATCAAACGTCCCGTTCCCGACCATGATGTAGATGCTTCCATTGGCATCGGCCGCCGGCGCCGCGCCGCCCGACCAGATCCCGCCCTGGCTGCCGCCCGGCGTTGTGTTGAACGTGGCCGTTTGCGTAAGATTCGTGGCGTTGTAACCCAGCAGAAAACCGTGATACGCCCCGCCGTCACAATGCGAGGCAAACGCCAGATAAACCACCCCGTTCAGCAGCAGCAGGCCGGCGCGCTGGTGTTCCAGGCTCGCGCTGAACTGGCTCCCGGCGGCAATCGTCATCGGTCCGCCGAATTTTTCGTGGCCGTTGGTGATGTCGAGCGCATGCAATTTATGCGCCGGTCCCGCCGCCAGCTTTGTGTCCAGGTACATCGTGCCGCTTTTCAAATCGATCACCGGCGTGCTGGTGATCCCGATGTTCGGCATTAAATCCCCGCAGGGCGCGGGAAACGGCGTGCCGAGATTCGTATGCCAGTACGTGACGCCCGCCGTGTCCGCGTCAAACGCATACACGCTGTTGCTCTCCGTGCAGGCGAACACCACATTGTGTATCCCGCCGGAGATGCCCAGGTTTTGCACATAAAGCGGCTGCGCGTACATCTGGCCGTCCACGGCGTTCGCAAACAATTTGCCGAAGTTCGCCGCATTGACGTTGGCGGGCGTCAATATGGTTTCCGATGTGTTCGCTCCCGTGCGCGAAATATCGTTGTGTTGCGTGAGCACATTTGCGGCCTGGGCCGCTTGCAACCAAAACGTTGCCAGCAACAAAACCGTCCCGTGCAAAATCTCCGGCTTTCTTTTAAATGAAGTTTTCATGGTGTCTTTCTTGCAAGCTGCCCCGCATAAATACCAGCGCAGCGAACAGAGACACTGTATCAGTTCCTCCCGCCATTAACAAGCGCGACACCTCCCAAACCCGGCTTTTTTCACATGTATTTTCTTTAATCGTGACCACGGTGGCGCGATTGTGAACAGGGTTTCCGCAAAATAATCAAATTCCTTCCGTCTTTGCCCTGATCCCCCGGTGCAATCCACCGACAACTTTCCGCAAGCCACCGTGAGCGGACAAAAATCATTTCAGCCACAATTGGCTCCATGAAAATGAAACGCGGGTTCACTTTGATCGAACTGCTGGTCGTGATTGCCATCATCAGCATTCTTGCCGGCCTGCTCCTGCCCGTGCTGGCCAGGGCCAAGGACAAGGCCAGCCGCATCGCCTGCCTCAACAACCTCGGTCAATGGGGCCTCGCCCTGAACATGTATTTGGATGAAAACAATCAAGTGTTCCCGGATTTCAGCATCGCCAACAACACCCCGGGCGCGCCCGCCGGTTACGATCAGGACAACATCCACTGGCCCGACCTCGCCAATTTTGCCGCCGGCGGTTACGGCAACAGCGCTTGGTTCAACGCCCTGCCGCCCTACGTCTCGCAAAACGCCCTCTGGCAATACGCCGCCAACCCCTCGAACTACGTCAGCGGCCGCAGCATCTTCAACTGTCCCACCGCCCGTTTCATTCCCGGGGAAGTGGACCCGCTCAGCCGCGTGGCCTTCAATTACGGCATCAATTTCAAGGGCACGAACGGCCTGATCCCTCTCAGCTTGCCATTCAAGGCCATCCAGGTGCTGCACTCCTCGTCATTTGTTTTTTTCTCGGACGTGCGGGCGAACTCCGGTGAAAAGCCATTTTACGGCTCGAATCCACTTAACGATCTTGGCGCCCCGCGCGGCTCGCTAAACCATCTTTCCTCCCGTCACAACGCCGGTGCCAACCTCACCTTCCTCGACGGGCACGCCGCCTATTTTCGCTACGCCTACATGTGTTTTCCTAAGGGCACCAAGATCGGCGACCCCGGCGTTGGAGACGTCAATTGGTCCTACGACGGCTCGCCTTCGCAATGACCGGTTCAATCGCCGCCCTCTTTTCCTTGAAACCCCGCGCCCGTTGCGCTCATCATGCGGGCTGCCGCAGCTCCAGACGCATCGGTAGCTCAATTGGATAGAGCTTCTGACTTCGGATCAGAAGGTTGGGGGTTCGAGTCCCTCCCGATGCACCATTCAACCAAGGATTTACAAAATCGGACAAACGCATCCGCACCCGCAATCAGTTCAACTATGGAAAAAGTTGGACGCGGTAGAATCTTGTTGAATCAGGCAGCGTGTTGGTGGTTTGAGTTGTCGGGCCGGTGGCGGTGATGACCCCGCCGATGGTCGTGAAAGGAGTTCCGAGATTGGTTGTGGACCAGACCTGGTATTTCTTGCCGGAAACACTGGTCCAATTCAGCACGTTATTCCCTTGCATGGTCAAAACCGGAATCCAGTTCGGATCGACCAAAATCACGCCGGCACTGCTGGCACTGGAGGGGCCTTGAATTCCGGCGTTATTGATCGCGCTCACTTCCGCATAGAGCGTTGCCCCATAAACATTCGTCACCGTCAAGCTCGTGCCTTCGACGATGCCGTTGAAGACATCGGATGCGCCCGGCGAGGTGCCAACCATGACCTCGTAACCGGACACACCACCTTCCGGATCGGACGCCGGGAGCCAGGTGAACGTCACACTGTTGCCCAGCACATAGGATCCTGGCGTTGTTGGCGCGGCGAGAACCGCCGGCGGAGTCACGTCATAAAGCTTAAAATATTGCGCCTCATACGGGGCATTCGTCCAACCGGCGATGTTCGTTGGCACGGGGTTGAGCGAAACCGTCACCCCGGCGGCCAGCAGATTGCTGCCAGTAACGCCATTTGTGCCCCAGAGCCAATAATTCTGACGGTTCGGATCAGCCCCCAGATAGGCTGCAATATTTTTCGCATTGTACATGCGAGCCGGGTCAATGCCAAAAAGGTTTGTGCCACTCTGCGTGAGGTTGACGTTGAAAGTTCCTTGGTGGCCGTTGGCAAGGTCAAGATTCACAAAAGCGAACACCACGTCATTCAAATTCGGGGAACCATTGGTGGAGGTGAACTTGGCAACCGCATAAATATTGGGTTGCGATGTGGTTGGACTGAGGAACACCCGGTTGGTGCCTTGCAGCGCCGGGCTGGATAGCCGGGCCCGGCCCACCGCCGCGTAAAGCAGATAAAGTTGATCGACCCTCAAATTACCAATGGACGCGGTAATTGCGGGCTGCAAGGAATTGAAACCGTAAACATAGGGCACATCACCACTATAGGCAGAAAAGCCAAACGACTCCGTTGTGCCCAGCTCCTGTCCATAGAAAATATGGGGCATCCCGTCAATGGTCCCTCCCACCATGAACCGTATCAAGGCCTGATAGGGATCGGTGTAGTAAAAACCGGCGTCGTGGGATGCCGCATTCCATAACATCAGGCATTGCCCATAACTGCTGCGTTCCGAATTGAAGATGGACTGGTAACTGGCGGCCGACGAGGCGGTCTGAAACCCGTTGTAGACGCTGTCACATAGAATATCAAAATCACGGCCGGAGCGATACGTCGTTGCGCTCGGCGGCGGCCAGCTCAGGGACTCGGCCAGGAAGACAAAATCCCATTTTTGCGACCGCACCTTGTTGATGATGTATTCCCAGCATTGCGGCGGCAGGCCGTCCGCAAAATCCGCGCGCAGCCCGTCTATGCCCACGGAGGTCAGATTGGCCGGCGTGCCGTTCGTGCAGCCGGTCTGGTTGAGCCAATAGAGGATGGAATTGGCGCGGTATCGCCAGACGTTTTGTGTGATCCGGTCAAAGTTCCCCGTGTTGGTGCTGTAATCAAACCAGTCGTCGGCGCTCAAGTCATTGTTGTCGTTTTGGGGATTGGCACAGACCAGCGCGGCATAATCGCCATAAAAGACGTCGCTCACATCGGTCCATTTCGCGATATCTATGTCCGGCGCCACCGCAATGTCATTGGAGCTGGACGCACGGCTGCACCAGGCATTGGTGGCCGAAAAAAACTGGGGCACGCGATTGGGAATCAGATCGGTGGGCTGCCAGTTGCCGGGATTCCCCGCGCCGCCAAAATCAACGACCCCTTCATTATCCAGTTCCACGTCATGGGCGGTGTGATTGAAAGGCACATCCATCATCACATTCACACCGGCGGCGTCGGCCGCCGCCACAAAGCCTTGAAACTCCGTCATGCCCGCAGGTCGCGTGTTCGCCTTGCTCATCAGCGCATTCACCTGAAAATAGTTTTTTACGCAGTACATGCTGTTGATGCTGTCAACGATGCCGCGGGGATGGATCGGTTCCAGCCAGAGCCAGTTCACGCCCAGATTTGTCAGATAGTTGAGATTGAAACGGTTGCTGACCGGGTCATAGGCTCGCGAGCCCGGTCCGTTATAAAGATCTGTGAAAGTGCTGCGCTGGCTTGAGGACGTGCCCTGAGCCCCGACAATACCGACATTGGCTTCGTAAACCACGGCGTTCATCGCCTTTTTCGGCGAAACAACTATTGAAAAATCGCGCCGGTTGCCGGTGGTGTAGGGCGCGTTGGTGCTGTACCAGTTCCAGTTTGTGGAACCCGAAATCTTCCAACGCGCCGTCAGGCGATAGACGCCGGTCTTTTGGGCATACAGCGTCAGCGAATACTGCCCGGGCGTGCCGGTCGGCGACATCGCGTAAGCCTCATAATAATTGTTGGTGTCTCCGGTGGCGATGGTGTTGCCGTCCGGCGGCAGGATGCCGTCTTCGATGCCGTCGCCGTTGGCATCCATGGCCGCATGGTCGCGCCGGTTCAGATTGGAGAACACGTCGGCCTCCACCACATTGGTTGGTGCGTTCGGCGAAAAAATAACTGTCATAGCCGCCGCATCGTTCGAGACCTCGTTGATGAAGACATGAGTTGTGCCGTAGTCCGCGTTGTTGCCATTGACCGTCAGGACCGGCGGCAGCCCTCCTCCGGATCCCGAAATCGGAACGGTCAGATATTCACCGGAGGTCGATCCGAAATTGAACACCCCGCCGCCCGGACCGTAATTTCCACCGCCCGCGCCCAGGTTGCCGGTTCCAACGGCCAGACCGGGGAGGAATTGATTGGACAGGTAAACAAAGCTGCTCCCGTTGATGTCAACCAACACTTCAACCGGACCGGCGGGATCGCCCAGCGCAGACAGCGGAATGCCCAGCTCAAGTCCGGACGTCACCGCGTCCGCGGCGGCCTGGCTGGCGGCGGTTCCGCTGCTCCCATTCACGCCCGCCGTGTTTACATTATTAAAACCAACCGCAATGCCCGTGCCGCCAACGTTCTGACTGTTGCCAATGCCTCCGCTCAACGCAACGCTGCCAAGGTGCGATTCAGTTCCGGAACCGCCCGCCAAAACCGCCCGGTCAACCGAAAGAACGGTGGCGCTGTTTGTGAAAGTAAGCAGGAGATTCGGATTAAAACCCGGGCTGAAAGTTGAGCCGTTCATCGCCGCCTCGCCCGGCGAACCGCCAATTTCCAGGACACCCTGGCCGCCCGCCTGCCCGTCGGCGATGAATACATTGATGTTGTTGCCGTTGGCCTGAAGATTGCCGGCGATAAACAGATAGAGATATCCATTCGTCGCCACAGTATAAATGGCGTCGAGCTCGGAGCCGCCGCTGGATGTGCCGCCGGACGAGGTATTGTCGCCAAAACCGGTGTTGATCGTTTGGGCGGCCAATGGCGCGCCGTACCCTTCCGAAACACTCAACGATCCGTCAACTGTTACCTGGGCATAAGCGGGTGCGGCCATGCCACCAATGGTCGCCAGCAAAAATGAAACGCAAATCTTTTTATATCGTTTCATTCTCGCAACTTCTAATCCCCCTTGGCCGCGACGGACGACGCGGGATGTAATGAATTGACCGTCCGATGATAGATGCGCCACTCGAAGCCGTTCAGTTGAAACGCGGGCAGCGGCCCTTCATTGGAATCCGGCAGGCCCGAAATCTTCACGGGCACAAAGCCGTCCACGTTCTTCAAATTCACCCTGCCGGCAAGCGGGCGCCGGGAACAATTGATGGTGATGAGCAGCTCATCTTTGTCGTCCGCGCGCAGATAAGTCAGCAGCCTGGCTTCATCCGAGTTATGCAGCCAGTCCACGCGCGAATTGTGGAAGGCGGCGTATTGATTTCGAAGTTGAATCAAGTCGTGGTAGATGCCGCGCAACTCCGGGTGTTCCTTCGCGTCCCATGAAATATTCTGTTTCACGAAGAGCGCGCCGCCGTCCGTTTTGCCGGTATCGCCCGTTTCCATGCCGTTGTAAATCAGCGGCACACCGTCAAGCGTGAACATGAGCGCCGAGGCGGCCAGCGCCCCATCCAGGCCGTAACGGGTCACGGCCCGCGCTTCGTCATGATCGTCTGAAATCCGCATATGCAACGCGTCCTTCGGAAATTGGGCGCGGCTTTCCTGCCAGCAACGCCGGATGTTTGAGGCCGGCGCGCCTTGGATGAAAACATCCTTCACGGTTGAAAGCAATGGCCAGGAATAATCAATGTCAAACGCGTTGGTGAGCAATTCCGGCTTGCTGGCCTCGGCGAGCAGGATGATGTCCGGTTTGACCTTGATGAGTTCGGTGCGGGCCTGGTCCCAGAACTCCGTGGGCACCATGGCGGCGGCATCGCAGCGGTATCCGTCCACATCGCACGTTTGAATCCAATATTGGAGCATCGCGATCATGTATTGCCGCAGGGCCGGATTGCCATAATTGATCGCCGCCACGTCCGTCCATTCCGGCATCGGTGGAATGATCCTTCCCTGGGCGTCATGTTTGTAAAAGTCGGGGTGGATCATTATCACACTGTCCCAGGCCGTGTGGTCGGCGACCACATCCATGATGACCTTCATGCCGCGCTGATGCGCCCCGGCGACCAGCTTCTTGAAATCGTCAAGCGTGCCATAGTTCGGATCAATCGCGTAGTAATCCCGGATGGAATACGGACTGCCCAGTTCGCCCTTGCGAAATTTCTCGCCGATGGGGTGGATCGGCATCAGCCAGAGGATCGTCACCCCCAGGCTGTGCAACTCGTCGAGTCTGGCCGTGACGCCATCGAGGTTTCCGGCCGCGGAAAAATCCCTCGGAAAAATTTCGTAAATGGTGCCGCTGCGGAGCCAGTCGGGCGATGGCCGGGCGGTCGTGCCGGAAACATCCGGCTCGGCCCGGGCGCACAACACGGCCGCCGTGAACGCGGCGGCGAAGGCCGTCATGGTTTTTCTCAATCGGAGAGTTTTCATGGTTGAAAATTGAGGCTTGGAGAAATTCTTGCAATCACACCGGCGTGCAAAAAAGGGTGCATCAAGATGAAACAGCGCGACCAATTAATTTTGAGGCGTGTGCGCGGCGAGATAAAGCATGTCGGGATCGTTGATTGCACAAGTAACTTGCTGTCTCCCGGCAGGCAAGGCACCCAGCGGGCAGCTTGAGGCGCCGTTCCAATAATTCACGGGTACGGTGGCCACCGCCCCCTGCCATCTGTGAATCAGCGCGTGACCGTCGGCGAATGCCATCCCGCAGGCGCCGCCATGTTGACTGCCGGGCAGTTCTGTGAAAGATGTGACCGGATAGCTGGCTGAATACATCAGCGCGTCATCAATGCTGTCAGGATGTTCATCAGAAAACACCCAGACAGCACTGGGGCCGGGAGTGTGAAAATCCGTTGTTTTTTTCGCAAAATACCAGCTGGTCCACCTGAAGGGGTTGCTCGGTTCCAGATACTTATGCCCATCTCCCACCGCGCCGTTCATGGCCACGCTCCGAATGCGTTGAGTCCAACCGAGCGCCCTTTGGGCCGGAGTCAGATACTTGGCCGCCGGACAGGCAAAGACCTGGACCGATCCGCCCAGATAAGTTCCCAAAAGTGAATGGGCGCTGTCTATAAGGTAGGTTGTGTTGGTATTTTCCTGGCCGGTGGTCCAGTCTATGGTTCCAGTAACCCAGGTTGGTGTGCCCAGATAAAAGTTGCTGATATGTGGATCGGAATTGATCGCCAGATTATCGTTGTTGTCTCCCGCATACATGAGCCAGGCCAGGCAGAGCTGTTTGTTGTTGTTCATGCAGGAAGCGGCCACGGCCCGCAATTTTGCCCTGCTCAAGGCGGGCAGCAGAATTGATGCTAAAATCCCGATGATGGCAATCACCACCAGCAACTCAATCAACGTAAACCCGGCGCGACGCAATTTCACAACGCTCATAAGTGTTCAACAAATACTTTCATCCAAACAACTCCCGCCCCGACGTGCCACACCACGCGGGGCGGGAATCTCGTGAACCAACCCGCATCACGGCTTGACCAGCCGGAAAAACTTGTTTCCCGCGGACGGCCAGTTGGTGACGCTCAACAAACCGTTTGTTGTGCTCACCACGCCGCTCCAATTTGTCCCGTCCGTGTTTGGATAATCCGTCCACGGCCCGTTCAAGTTGCTTGCGCCCTGGAGATGCGCCCCGGGACGGCCCAGCCAGCTTACCGGCACTTTGCCTGCCACAGGCCCGCCAATGCTCAGGTTGCCGCCCGCAAGGCTGCCGACACCCCATATATTGGCATTGTCAAAATATGGCTCCTGGTAGGGCGCATTCGTTTGAAATGTATCCGTGGGCATCACATAAGTGCCGGAGGCGGTTGAACGCACCACGCGAAAGTGGTTGATTCCTGACGACTCGTCCTGCAAAGGCCCTCCGTTCTCGTTACCGGGGTCCATGCCATACTGGTAGGACAAGGGCACGGGCGTTCCCGCAGGCAGCATGAGGGTGTTGGTGAAAACCGTGGTCGAACCAACCCGGATCATCTGGTAACCCGCAGGCGCAGGCACCGGATTGGGGCCGCCGGACCAGGCATACCAGTTTTGCGGGTATCCGAGGTTGACAAACGAGCCATTAATATAGAGGCCGTCCGCATTGGGGTCGAATGCATGCCCGTCCGATCCCACCGCGCCGTTCATATCCACGCTGAACAGCACGGGCGTGGCGGTCGGCAGATAGTCGCTGACAGAAAGATCATTAAAGCTAAACGCCGGCAAATTGGTGCTGACGACGCCCGATGTAATGGGCAAATGGAAGATGCGCCGGGAATTGTTGTTATACACTTCATCATCAGCAAAGTCATACACCACGCCGGCGACGGAATTCGTATATCGAACCTGACAGATGACACTGACACCTTCACCCATGCTCACGGTCGTGCTGTAAATATTCGTGTTTGGGGCCAGCGGATTGTTCGTCATGTTTACGCCGTTGGCCCAGTTGTTGAATGTTCCCCACAGAATGACGCTGTTGGGGAGGTAATTGGGATCGGAGAAGGCCACGCCCGACATGTCCACGTTGAGGGTCACGTTGGCAACCGGGGCATAAGGAGTGTCGTTGAAGTTCACCAGCGGAAGGGTTTGGCTGAACTCGGTAAAGAACCGGTTGCCACTGTCCGGATCCTGATTGGGATAAGCCGGACTGTCCCAACCATATTCCGGCATCTCCACAAATTTATATTCCTCGGCGCAATTGGGCGCCGCCAGCGGCAACCGTGCATTCAGGGTGACGGCCGCGGTCACGGTATAGACGTTGGACTCCACCACCGGTGGCGTGAAATTGTGATTCGTCACCAAAATGGTCGGGTCGTTGGTCAGCACCCACTGGGCTCCCGCCGTCGGGCTCCAACCGTTGAAGCTGCCCGCGACCACCACCGTGTCGCCGCTGAGCGGATGAAAATGGCCAAGCTCAATCTCCTCGGACATGTCCACTTGAAACTTTACATTGGCTGATGCCGCGGGGCCGACGTCGTTAAAATATGCGGTCGGGAGCACCAGGCTGGCATTATTGCCCGGGGGCAGATAGGCCATCCGGTTTTGATAATCTCCCGGCGCTTCACCGCCATTTTCAGTATCGTCGTAAATGAAGTTCACGTTCCCGTCACTTTGATCCTGGGTGGTGGTGTCATCTACAGTGTTTGTATAAACCGAACTGCTGCCGACTTGAACCAGTTGGAGCCCCGGATAAGCCCAGCCATCAAAAGTCCCGCGAACATAGACCCCGTCGGTCCCGCCGGGCGGAGGGTTGAAGGTTCCGTTGGCGATGTTCGTGGATTCATCCACGCTGAAAGTGATAAAAGTGTTTTGAGCGGAAGCGGTCATGACTCCGGCCGCGCAAAGCAACAGGCCGGACAATAGTGCGTACTTTATCGGTTTTGGTCTCATATAAGCAGGTTTTGATTAACGCGGTTTGGTCTGGTTTTTCGTGGTGACCCGCCCTGGCAAAGGAAGCCCTCCCGTGTTTCCACGACAAGCTTGGCCAAATGATCATTAAGCGGGGTCATCGGAAGCAACGCTACCACATGGCGAATGGCCGCGATATCGCATGAATTGTGCGTCAGCGGCGACGGGCGGCAAGACCAGTAGCAGGGTGGATTTGTCCTGATACCGCAAGAGGTTACGCAGGTAAACTAACAACCAACCAAGGCTGCCAGGGCAAAATCCGTTGCGATTCCGTCAGATTATGCGCCGATCAAAGGCTGAGATATTTCGCCACTGCTTCTGTCCGCGACTGGACATGCAGCTTCTCGTAAATGTGGCGAAGATGGGTGCGAATGGTGTTGATGCTGATGCCGAGCTGGTCGGCGATTTGCTTGTAGGCCAGCCCCTGGGCCAGGCAATCCAGCACCGCTTGTTCGCGTTGCGAGAGCAGGTTTTGCTTCTGCCCCGACCGCTTTGCCACCTGGAAGGAAGCCACCACTTTGCGCGCAATGGAATTGGACATCGGGGAACCTCCCGCATGGACATCTCGGATGGCTTGCAGCAAATCTTCCGGATCCAGCCGCTTCAAGAGATATCCGGTGGCGCCGGCCGCGAGGGCCTTGAAAATCTGCTCCGTGTCCTCGTAAACCGTAAGCATCAATATCTGCAACTGCGGCGCGGACGCTTTAAGATGTCGCACACACTCAATGCCGTCCATGCCGGTCATGTTGATGTCCATCAACACGACGTCAGGTTGATCAGCCGGCAAATGTTGCAGCGCGGCCTCGGCGCTCCCATACATGCTGACGCAGCGAAATCCCGGCGAGGCGTTCAAAAAGGTGGCGATGGATTTGCAAAGCTTCTTCTCATCATCAACGATGGATACCGAGATCATTTCGTACCCCTACTGCACTGAACGATCCAAGGAAAGAACAAACTGGACGGTCGTTCCTTTTCCGACGCTGGAGGCCACCACGCAAGTTCCGCCCAGCTCGGCCAGGCGGCGGCGCATGTTTCCAAGGCCGTTGCGAAATCCGGCGGCGGAATTTGGAGCGTCGGACGCGTCGAATGTCGAATCAAAACCTTTGCCATTGTCCGAAACCACCAGCTCGAATTCGGCGTCGCGGCAGGTCATGACGATTTTTGCCCGGGTGGCCCCTGAATGCTTCAGAATATTGGTGAGCGATTCGTGAACCGCCAGGAACAGGTGGTGGCGGGACTGCGACGAGAGAGGCTGCACCGGCACCCGTTCAGGAACCACCAATTCACACTCGATTCCCGTCTTTCGGAAGTATTCCTGCGCGTACTGCCCAATGTATGAAACCAGGTGATCAAGCGTGTCCTTTTGCGGGTTGACCGCCCAGACCATTTCATCGAGAGATTGAAGCACCTCGCGGGAATCGCCGGATATGGCGCTCATCTCCTCCTGAAGTTCGGCCGGCACTCCTTCGCAACGCCGGGCGTGCTCGCTTAAAAATGAAATCCGGCACAGCTTTGCACCCATCATGTCGTGCAGGTCCTGCGCGATACGCGTGCGCTCCCGCTCCAATACCCGTTCCTGTTCGAGGTGTTTGAGGCGCATCTGCATCCTGCGCTTTTCCACAACCCGGACGCCTCCTGCAACCATGGTAACCGTCCCCAATGCCAGCATCCCGATAAACCACCATGTTTGCCAGAAATGCCGGAGCACCGTCAGCGAGAGGCTGGCGCCTTCCTCGTTCCAGATTCCTTCGCCATTGCAGGCAATGACTTGAAAACGATAAGGACCCGGTGGCACGAAGCTGTAATGCGCCACTCTCCTGGTTCCCGCCTCGATCCAGCCCGGATCCAGCCCCTCCAGCCGATAGCGAAATCGTACCCGTTCCGGGGCGTCGAAACTCAGGCCGGTGTAATGGAACTCAAGGATATGTTTCCCCGGCGCCAGGGTAAGAGATTCCACGGGCGGCCTTCCCGTTTCGGTCCCGGCATTATCGCCGCTGCCGGCCTTGCCAAGAACCGGGAGTTCAGCCACTCCATCCACCAACATCTGCTCCAGCACCACGGCGGGAGTGGGGGAGCCAATGTCATGATGCGGGTCTATCACCACGATGCCCTTGAGCGTCGAAAAATAGAGCAAACCGGCCTTCGTTTTCAATCCGGCAGGCGAAAACCCCCCCGTGCATTCCTCGGACAACATCCCATCGGCGCGGCCATAGACTTGGGGATAAACGGCCGGAATCTTCTGCGCCGCCAGGTTGTCCAGATCGCGTTTCTTTACGCGCACAATTCCCCGGTTGCCGCCCAGCCACAAATCACCGTCATCATCTTCAAGAATTTGGGAAATCGTATTATCAGGCAATCCTTCGCGCATGGTAAATGTGGCAACGCGCCCTTCCTGCAGCCGGCTTAAACCGCCGCCGGCCGTTCCAATCCACAGTGTGCCCTGGGCATCCAGGTATAACGCGCGGATCCAACCGCTGGGCAACCCGCTCAACTTCTCACACTGAGCGTGCCCCTTTTCGTCAAACTGGTACAGCCCGTCTCCTTCCGTACCCGCCCACAAGGAACCGTCCGCACCGGGCACGATTGCTGAAATCGTGTGTCCGCGCGGGCAATCGGTCTTGGCCGACCACTTGCCATCAGAAAAATGCCAAAGCTCTCCCTCGCGTGTGCCGGCCCACAACCCGCCCTTTGGATCCTGCCCCAGCGCGCTGATGCTAAAATTCGTCAAGGCTGGCACGCCACCGTCCGCTTCAGCGGTTTGCGGGTTTTTGAACTGCACCAAACCGCCCGCCCCGGCCACCCAGCAACTGCCGTCCCGCGTCAGCAACAACGCGCTGGCGCGCGGTTCCTCCGACGACAAGCCGCCGAGCATCAGCCGTCTGAATCTCTGGCCGTCCGAACCATACACACCTTCGTTTGGTTCCGCAGCCCAAAGCACCCCCGGCCGCACTTCCGTTAATCCTTGTACCGCACCATAACCCAGTCCCTCGTTATGGCTCAATACAGACAAGTTCCTGGGGCAGATGCGATTGAGCCCCCCGTGGGTGCCAACCCAAAGTTTTCCTTCGCGATCCATCAACAACGCCTCGACCAGATTGTCGGACAATCCGCTGCTGGCATTGATCGCCAGCAACTTGCCGGCCTTGAATTGAAACAACCCCTCGCCGACTGATCCCGCCCAAACGGTCCCGTCCGGTTCCTCCGCCAGGGCGCTAATGTGGTGCGTGGCCAGGTGACGAGGCATGCCGAAGCGCCGCCACTGGCTGCCTTCCCGGCACAGAACAAAGGCATCTCCCGCCCCAATCCAAATCCGCCCCGCTTGATCCACCAACAGGCAGTGCGGGTCTTGAAGCAGGCCGTCCAGCGCCGGGTCCCGGATTTGAACGAACTCATGGCCTTGATAAGAGAAAACCCCGGCTCCGGCGGCTCCCACCCACATCGTGCCTTTACGGTCACGGAAGATCGCCGTGATGGTTTTGCCGGAAAAAATCTCCGCACCGCCCAATGGCGTCAATCGCCCGTCTTGCAACGTTGTCAAACCGGCCTGCGTCCCCACCCAGAGCCTGCCATTGTCGTCATCAGCCAGCGCGGTGACCGAGTCGGATGGCAGCCCGTCGCGCACCGTGAACTTGCTGAGCCTTCCCCCCTGCCAGCAGTTCAGACCTCCGCTCACACTCCCAATCCATAACGCGCCGCGGCCGTCACCGAGCAGGACTTTCACAGGTTCGCTTTGAAATCCCTCCTGAAGGCCGAGGGAAAAAAAGTTGACGCCGTCAAACCGGCTTACGCCGTCATCGCTGCCCACCCAGAGATAGCCATCACGCGTCTGGGCCAGCGCGCGCACATAGTTCTCCGGCAATCCCTGCTCGCGCTGCCAGGAGCGAAACGTAAATGGAACCTCCCCGTATCCAAGGCCCGGACTGTTCCCTTCATTTGCCGATCCATTTCCATTGACGAAATCGTCGAACGAAGTGGCAATGGCCATTTCGCTGAATATCCATCCTCCCCCGCCGCCGCCGTGGCGGAGACGGATTTGATCAAAAGATGCTTTGGCCTTGAACTGCGTCGTCAGACTCGGTGGTTGGCCGGCTTCGGTGGCGCCCGGGCGCAAGTCCGGATCCAGCCACACCGTCACCAGGTCGCTGCCGCCAGGCACATATTGAACCTTGAAAACGATGGTCCGTTCGATGCCGGAATGGACGAGCTCGTAGATGAAAAAGGTCCCAATGCCGGACGGCTCGGGATTGGAGGATTTCAAGTCGATGTACTCAATGG
>DATMLG010000558.1:0-2710 GCA_035570675.1 Verrucomicrobiia bacterium
CGATACACCTGCATCGAATCCACGGAGATGATTTCGCCCCCGAGCCGTTCTGCCAGCAGCAGCGCGACTTCCGATTTCCCGGTCGCCGTCGCCCCGGCCAGGCAAAGCATCCGGGCATGAACCTCGTTGGAGGATTTCGGCATCCGACCCTTCTACGCCTTTTTCTCAACGGGCCGCTGACGCGGCAGCAGGAACAGCAGCAGCAGGCCGCCCACAATGATGCCGATGCTCACCACCTGGGCCGGGGTCGCGATGCCGCCCAGATAATGCACGGGATAATCGCCGCGAAAATATTCCACGAACGAGCGCAGGATGGCGTAACCGATGAGATAAACCGCGAAAACCTGGCCGTCGAATTTCTTGCGCCGGAACAACCACGCCAGGAAAAGGTAGAAGCAAAAATTCAGCAGCGAATCGTAGATTTCCGTGGGGTGCACGGGCAGGGACGGATCCAGCGCGCCGACGAGACCGTCGCCGTGTTGCTTGTCCCAGGCGGGCGAGCCGTTGGGAAACTGAATGCCCCAGGGCAGGCCCGTGCTGCACACCCGGCCAAAACAGCAGCCGTGCATGAGACAGCCGATGCGCCCGAACGCGGAACCCAGCGCCACGCTCGGCGCCAGCACGTCCGCCATTTTCCACATCGGCAGTTTCTTCCAGTGCAGATAGAACATCGCCCCAAGGGTCGCACCGATCAATCCGCCATAGAAAATCAGCCCGCCCTCCCAGATTCTGAAAACCGCTGGAAACGGATGGGCGGCGAACTCCTCGTTCCAATAGGAGATGACGTAGAGAATCCGCCCGCCGGCGATGCCGCCCAGGATCAGCCACGGGCCGAGGTCAAAGACGCGTTCCGGCGGGATTCCCACCAGTTGCGCGCGGCGGCTGGCCGTCCAGAGACCGGCCAGAAATCCCATCGCCACGAGAATCCCGTACCAATGAACCGTGAGCGGTCCCAGCTTGAATGCGATGTCATGCACTGTAACCCAACTTAATCGCCATGTGCCGGGCTGACAAGGCGTATCCGGGCCACTGGTTTAATTCGGTGGGTTCGTCGTCAGGGCCGGGCCTTCGGACAGCGTCGGGTCTGACGGCATGGGCGGCAGATGCACGACGACCTTGCGCCAGGTCTGGCGTTCGGACGGCGGCAGTTGCCGCCACAACTCCGCGTTCTCGAAGAATGCCTGGCGCTGCTCGTCGGACATGCCGGCCAGCGTGCTGATGGATCGCAGGCCCCGGTCGCGTTGTTCGGGCGGCAGGTTTTCCAGGTCGCGCAGGGTCTTTTCAACCGTTCCACGCTCGACCGGCGGCAATGTGGACAGGATTTTCTGCCGGGCGTCGTTGTCCAAATCGAAGAAATGCTGGAAGCTGGCATACATTTCCTGCCGTTGGGCGGGCGACAGCCGGCTCAAGTAACCCAGGGGTTCCGGGGGCATCGGCGGCGGTGTGGCGGCCCGATGTGCGGTCCTGACCGCGGGCGGGCGCGGGTTCAGGAAATAATTCGCGGTGGTTTTGCCGGCCAAAACTTCCTGCTGCAGTCCCGGCGGCAGGAGGTTGAACTCATCCAGTTTCATCTTGATGGTGGCCCGGTATTGCAGGGAGACTTGCGCCAGTTGCGGCGCGCGATCGGCGATGGGAGCCTTGATGAAATATTCCAAATACTCGTGCAATTCCGTCGCGCGCAGCACCGCCTCGCGCGCATCCGGGCTCATCGCCTGATACTCCCGTATCTTGGCCTCGAGTTGCGGGCGCACCTGCGGCGGGCGGTTGGTCAGCCACGCCTCCTGCTGCGCCGCCGTCATGGCCAGCACTTTGCGAAAGAATTCGGTTCGCGGCTGGAACACCGGCAGCGGAGGAAGATTGGAGGACACGGTCAACGTGATGGCGCCGGGCGCCGCAACCGCCGCTCCCGGCAGAGTTTGACCGCCGGCCGTCGGGCACAGGCCGGAAGCGGCACCCCAGAAAAACATCGACAGCAGCCTGCGACGAAGCGAAGAGTTCATTTCATCAAGGCGATCAAATCAATGTCGGGCTTGGCCGGCGTTGCGCCGTCGAGCCGCTGAATGGAATCAAAATCTTCAGCCGGCACCGGGCCCGTGGCCGAATACGCCTCGGCCAGCGCCGCCACGTTTTGGGCCATCATCCGGCGCTCTCCCAGTTGATGTTGATAAATCGCGAAACAGCTCACACCCACCACCAAGCACGCCGCAGCTCCCCTGGCCGCCCAAGTCTGGAATGAAAGCCAGCGCCAGCCGCCCGCGTTTCGTGGACGGGTCCGCCCGGCGGTTTCCCGTTCCACGGCTTGCATGACTTGCGCGGTAAAATTCGATGCGACCGGCGGCGCCTCCGGCAGTTTTTCCAGCAAACTGTTTAATTGCGCTTCCGTCTCCCAATCCGCCTTTGCTTCGGGGTGCGTGGCCAGAAATTGGTGAAGCGCGGCCCGCTCGGCATCTGTAAGTTGTTGACGCCAGCTTAGTTCTCGAAATTGGTTTTCAGCCGGATCCTTCATAAGTTCAGCATGGGATATAAAACCGCCGTTTGGGAAAAGTTGCCTTCATTTTGAATCTTTCCGCCATTCGCCGGTGCGCAAATACGGCTTGAGCTTTTGTTTTAATGTTTCGCGCCCACGATGGATGAGCGATTTCGTGGCCGAGAGGGAGGAGCCGATGACCTTGGCGATGTCTTCGTAGCTCAGGTCGTCGCGGCGGCACAA
>DATMLG010000559.1:0-3784 GCA_035570675.1 Verrucomicrobiia bacterium
GCATCATCGATTCAGAACTGCAACACACGGATGAAAAATCGCGTAAAAAAATGTCATGACAATCACGAAAGGACAAATTGTGCCGATAACCAGCCACAGATCGTGGGACAAAATATAATCTCCGCGACGCTCAGACTTCACCGCAACGACTCCCCAGGCGACTGGGACCAGTAACAAAATCATGCCAAAGCGCCGCAAAAACAAAGTGAAGACGCTCCAGTGATAAATGGCTCACCGGGATAGCCATCATGTTTCAAAATAATGGACAGTCCGAAAAAACTGCAAATGACGGCTGCTGTCTGCGCCAAAATCAGGAGAGCAACGGTGCGTGTCATTATTCAATCACACGGTTCGCAAAATTATTCAGTATGGCTGTCCGGCATGGATTCGAACCATGACAAAGGCCTCCAAAGGGCCTTGTGCTACCATTACACCATCGGACAGACCGTCATGAAAATACCGTTCCCCGCGCCCGCCGCAAAGAAAAATTCACAGCATTGGCAGACTGGAATTGAAGGATTCAGGCCCGAACTTGGCTATTGAGAAGCAGCCTCGATGTGCCATACTGGAGGGGTATGGAAATCAACCCGGCAGTTCCGGCGACCCGGTCAAATTCGAGGCAACGCGATGATTCCGCCTTCACGGAAGCTTCGACCTGGCGGCCTGTCGGCGACGGCTGGCGGCAGTTGCACGGCAATTTCCGCAATGAGGGTTACAGCATCGAATGGCACGATTTCACCGCGGAGCGGAATTTTGACTGGTCGCGCAGTTTCCATCCATCTTCGCTGGAGATTTGCCTCAACTTGGCGGGACGCGGCGAGGTTCAAACGAGCCAGCGCACGCTCGAACTGGTCCCAGGATCGGCCGGCTTTTATTTTCAAAATAGCCCGCGTTTGACGGCCTCGCGCTCGGGCGGCGAACGGCATCAATTTATCACCTTGGAACTCTCACTGCCGTTCCTCGAACGCCATCTGCCGCGGGAGGGCGGGGGACTGCATCCCGATTTGAACCGCGTGTTGAATCGTCCGCGAAAGGGTTCGGCGGTAGTGTCCGAACCGGTGCCTTTGACGAGTGAGCAGCAGCAGATGGCCATGAGTCTGCGTCATCCGCCGGTGTATGCCGCGGCGCAGGGATTGTGGTATCAGGCCAAGGCGCTGGAAGTGGTGGCAGCGTTGCTTTACCGGCCACTGCCCGGCGAGGAATTATTCTGCCAGCGCGTGAAACAGTTGAGCCGCGAACGCGTGCAGAAGGTGATGGGCATCCTCCGGGAAAATCTTGCCCAACCGCCAAGCCTTGAGGAAATCGGAAAGCGCGTGGGTTGCAGTCATTTTTACCTGAGCCGCATTTTTGCGCAGGAGACGGGCCGGACCATTTTCGCCTCGCTGCGCGAATTGCGCATGGAACGCGCCGCGGAATTGTTGCGCGAAGGGAAGATGAACGTCACCGAGACCGCACTGGAAGTCGGCTATTCGAGCCTGAGTCATTTCACCGTCGCCTTCCGCGAAACTTTTGCCTGCTGCCCGGGGCTCTACCCTCTGAAGGCGCGTTTGCCCAAGGCGAAGGCCTGAGCGCGGCCATAAGCAGGTGAACATTTTTTAGCGGTGGATTGCGCTGTCCGGGAGGGTTGGCGTCATTTTGCCCACGCGCCGTAAAGGAGTTTTAAAATGAGGGCAAAGACCATTGTGAGAAAAATGGGGCGGATAAACCGCGCGCCGCGGGCGACAACCATCCGCGACCCGAACCGTGCGCCCAGCAACTGGCCCGCGCCCATCACCAGTCCGGCGGCACAATCCATCTGGCCCGCCCGGGCGAACACAGCCAGCGAGGTGACATTGCTGGCAAAGTTCATGACCTTGGTGTAGCCGGTGGCCTTGGTAAGATTGAATCCCAAGCAAAGCATGAAGGCCATGGCCCAGAAGCTGCCCGTGCCCGGACCGAGAAATCCGTCATAGAAACCGAGCGCCAGCCCGGCAATGGGATAGAACCAGCCCGCAGACATCCTCGGATGCACGTCTTTTTCCCCGAGTTCCGGCTTGAAAATCATGTAAGCGGCGATGGCGAGCAGGAGAATGGGAATCAACCGCTTCAGCAATTCCGGATCGCGCGTTTGCACGAACCACGTGCCGGCCGCCGCGCCGATGACGGTGAACACCACGCCCAGCCAGCATTCGCGCGGGGACACGACCCCGGCCCGCGCGTAATGCCAGGTGGCGCTGCCGGAACCGAAGCTGGCCTGGAGTTTGTTGGTGCCGAGGGCAAGCTGTGGCGGCAGGCCGAAACTGAACAGTACGGGAATCGTGATGAGTCCGCCCCCGCCCGCGATGGAATCCACAAATCCCGCAATCAGGCCGGTAAAAAAAAGCACGGGAAACGCCCAGGGCGGAAGTTTCGAGCTGAACAGGGCAGTCATGTCGGTCCCGAAACAAACGTCAATCGCTCGCGGGGTCAAGCGGGATTATGCGCCGGATCACTGATTGCCGGCCGGCGGCGGCATCATGTGCGCCTGTTCCCAGGCGTCGAAACCTTCAGGCGGCTGGGCCATGATTACCGCATGACCGTCGGCGAAGTCATACGTCTTGACCCATCTGCCTTTGCTGAGCCAGGGCGCCCTTTCCCGCACCGCAATGGTGTTGGCCGGATCCGGGATGTTGGTGATTGAACCTTGGGTCACAATTTCAAATTGATTGTTGTAAGCGGTCGCGTCATCGGGGCTCTTGAAATAATTGGTCAACTGGCTGAAGTCCGTGGGATACTGGTTTTGGTGGTCATTGGCATACATGATTACGCCCAAACCTGTTAGCTTGGCGTCATTCAATTTTGCGATGGCCATTTGTTTTTCGGGGTCCTCCGGCTCCTGCTTGGTCTGCTTTGCCTCCGCCAGCGCGGACTGAAGCTCGGCGTTTTGCTGTTGCAACCGGCTGATCTCGTTCGTCTGCCGGCGCAGCATTCCCACCTCACTGCGCAAACGAAGCAATTCCTCCTTATCAGCGGGCAAGCCGTCCGATTGGCCGTTTTTGGCCGCGGCCGCAGCCACGGCGTCGTCCCGTTCCTTCGTCAGGCTGTCCCGTTGCGCAGCCAAATCGGCATTCTCGCTGCGCAAGATATTGGCTTCATGCTGCTGCCAGAGGTAAGTGCCGCTTCCGGCGGCGAGCGCAGCGACGGTGATGGTGACGGCGGATTTCAAGGTGATCCAGTTCATAAGGGCATGGGTTGCGATGGTTGCGGTGGTAACGGTGGCTCCTGCCAGGACGGCGGAGGAAATTGTGAGCGCCAGGCCGGCGGGCGCGGCTTGGACGGCGTTGGCGGCCAAAATAATCGAAAGGGCTCCCGCGCTGGTGGTGATTCCTCGCCCCTGCAACAGCTCGCGGAGCTTGTCGAGCGCGCGCGAAACCCGCTTTTGCGCGGTGTCATCGCTCACGCCCAGCGCGAGGCCGACCGCCCGCAAATCCTGGTTCTGGAAAAATCGCATCACCACCGCGTCATAATCCGGTTCGTTGAGCGTGGACATGGCCTCGTCCAGGACGGGGCGGAGATTTTCCCAGTTCACCGCGGTTTCCGAGGAGGGATTGAGGGTTTGCATGGCCTGCCTTTCGCGGGATTGCCGGCGGAACTCGTCGCGCCGGAAGTTGAGGGAGAGATTGCGCGTGCTGCGGCACAGCCAGCCCGCCAGGGACGCGCATTGGTCCAGCTTGGGCGATAAAGTCCGCGCGCCCCGGGCCAGTCCGAGAAAGACATTTTGGGCCAGCTCCGCCGCGATGTCGGGCGAACCGACCAGCCTCAATGC
>DATMLG010000560.1:0-5508 GCA_035570675.1 Verrucomicrobiia bacterium
ACCCACGTGACTGATGCCGGCAACTTCACGGTGCTTGGCGGCACAGCCACTTTGACCACCGGTGTCGGCGGCCCATTCCAGTTTGATGTCATTGGCAGCACTGGCTGGCAGAATTATACGTGGAATCCCGTGCATGACAGCGCCGGCAATCTGGCTACACTGACGGTCCCAAATGACGGCTCGGCGAGCACGATTAGGGTTACACTCGATAATGCAAATTGCAACCTGGGTTTCTACCTGCTGCTCCCGGTGACAACAATCCCGGTCAGCACGGCCAGCGTATCCAATTTCGTTCCGAATGGCGCGGACTTGTTTCAGTCGTCCAACACGCTGACTTTCAATATCGGCGCTCCGGATGGCGTCAGTCCCAGTGATGTTTCCGTGGTATTCGGCGGGACCAATTTGTACGGTCACGGTTTCTCGTCAAACTTAACTATCGCAAACGGATTGTCAATCACCGGCCCGTCAACCAACCTGCTGGTGACCATACCGTTGACCACCAACACGATTTATTCCGTTTTCGTCCAGGCGTTCGATGCGCACGGCGTCCCTACGAGCGCGAGCCTGACTTTTGACACCGTCATTCCGTTTTACACCTGGGAAGCGGAAGACTTTGACTACAATGGCGGACAGTTCTTTGATAATCCGCAGACCAATGCCTATACCATGCTGAATGGCATCACGAACGTGGATTTTCACGGTGGTGGCGGTGGGACCTATCTCCGCACAGGGTTGGACACCGAGGCTTGCGGTGACAAACTCCGCACGAACAGTTTTGACTACGTCAACACCTTCGACTATGACATAGGCAACAACAACGGCGGCAACTGGGCCAATTACACCAGGACTTATTCCAACGGCACGTATAACATCTACGTGCGCGCCTCCGATGGCGGCGGCAGCGGCAGCTCCGACAGCGGCAGCATGTCATTGGTGACCGCCGGCCTCGGCACAACCAGTCAAACGGTCGTAAAATTGGGCAATTGGGGAGTTTTTCCGACCGGCGGCTGGCAGACCTACCAATACGTGCCGGTGAAGGATACGGCCGGAAATCTGGTCCAATTTACCGGCAATGGCACTGTGCAGACATTGCGCATGACCATTGACAATGGAAACTGCAACGAAAACTTCTTCATGCTCAGTCCGGTGGATCCCACCGTGATCCTCAAGCCATTCGTGGATAACTTCACACCGGATGGCACGGCCATGTTCCAGCCATCGAACACTGTGACGTTTATCGCTCATTCCCAGCCCGGGACCGCCACCGGCAACATTGTGTTGAGCTTGAACGGCTCAATTGTGCCCACGGCGAGCATGACCTTTAGCGGCACGCCGAGCTTCCGCACGGTGAGTGCTCCGGTCGCGGTTAACACCTTTTATACTGCAGTCGTTACGATCACGGACGCCAATGGGTCTGCCACGGTAACGAACAAGTTTGGCACCTTCCTTTCGACCGATTATCAATTGGAAACGGAGGATTACGACTACACCAGCAACGGTGTGAGTGGCCTGTTTGTTGACAACAGTTCCGGTTTGAATGCCTACCAGGGTCTCTCTCCGGCATCCGGAATTGATTGTTTTGAATCGGATCCGAACGGCGCCAATGGCAGCTTTGTCTATCGCCCTTCACCTACCAACGGTCTCGCGCTACCATGCGAAACCGGCGATGTCGCCGGGGATTTGCCAAGATCTCAAATGTCATCAGGCGGGGGATCTGGAACCGATTACAACATCCAGTACTTCGGCCCAAATTCGTGGGCCAACTATACCCGGCATTATCCCTGGGGCACATACGGCGTCATGGCGCGGACGGCCGAAGGCAACAACCCCACGCATCAAACTCTGTGGGTGGTAACCGGCGGTGTGGGCACAACCAACCAGACGTTAAGTGCGCGAAAGGGAACGTTCAACATCCCGCTGACTGGCTGGGCAAGCTGGACATGGTCAACCATGGTTGACGGCAACGGCAATCCGGCCCGGGTCGTGTTTCCCACCAATGGCACTACGACGCTAAGATTGGGCGGGGTGCCGAACGCCTCGGAAGATGAAGCGAACGTCAACTTCCTGTTGCTGGTAAAAATGACCCCCGCACCCCAACTCGCGGCGGCGGTTGCCAGCGGGCTTAACAGCATATCGTTCCCGACGGAAATGGGATACAACTATCAGGTGCAATATAAAAATAACCTGAGCGATCCAACCTGGACCAGCTTGGGCGCTGTGATCGCCGGCGACTGGACGACGCATTCCGTGCAGGATCCGTCGCCGATATCCGCGCACAGCACCCGCTTCTACCGGGTGCAGGTTCAATAATGAGCATTGACGGAAATTATTAACACACACCCTTCCGGCAGCCGGTTGAACCGGCTGCCGGAAGAATTTTCGAAAAAGTAAAAGTTTGGATATGAACGATATGAAGGAAACGGGCCTTGGTTTTGCCGGCAATCGCCGTCTTAAGCATTCCTCCGGAAGGGGCGGCTTTACGTTGATCGAACTGTTGGTGGTTATCGCCATCATAGGCATTCTGGCCTCCTTGCTGCTGCCCGTCCTGTCGCAGGCCAAAATCAGGGCGCAGGCTGCTTCGTGTCTCAGCAACATGAAACAATTGCAGCTGGCAAGCATCCTTTACGCAGGTGATAACAGTGATTTTTTCCCGCAAAATAAGGGCGAGGCGACGCGAGGTGGAATCATCGGCGAAGCTCCGGATATCGGCGATTGGGTGGCGGGTTCGTTTCCTTCGAGTCCGGCCGGGGTTGAAACAAACACTTATTGTTTTGGAACCATGGGAAACACTGATCCCTCAACCGGAAACTTGCTGACCGGCTCCATGGGGGGCTATTCACAAAACCCAGGAATTTACAGGTGTCCCGCAGACAAGACGGTTGCCCCCGGAACCACGCTCCCGCGGGTGCGGACTGTTTCGGCGAACTGCTATATGGGAGCCAATTCTTTTTTGTACACTGGCGGCGTTCAAATCGATAATACTTACACCGCATTCTACAAATATTCTGATTTTAGCGCCAAAATGAGCGCCTCGTTCGCTTTCGTTTTTGTGGACGAAAATCCGCTCACCATCAATGACGGTTACTTTGAGGTAAAGCCCAACGGCTACAACGACTATCCAGCGAAGAATCATGGCTATTCCTCCACATTCTCGTTTGCCGACGGTCATTCCGAAATTCACCGATGGGTGAATTGGAAACAGTTTCAAACAAGCTCAGATCCACGCGGCACTGACAACACCTGGCTGACCAAACACGCCAGCTGTCCCAATTGACACAAAGATGGCGTGATTGGAATGGTTTGTGTGCCTGGAAGCTCTTGGAAATGGCCGCCGAAAGGCATTTTTGATCCCTGCCTGCCGTTTTCCCACACCAGCGGCTCTTGATATGGGTGTCAATTTCTCACCCTCCCCCGCGTAAGCAAGCCGCCAATCTGCGCACCGTGTGACGCTTGCCCATGCCGGTCGGCGGTGTCACTATGATACCGGCCATGAATTGGATCATTAACAGGCTCGAACGTCATTCGCGACCGATGCTGATGCTGGCCTGCCTCGGGTTTGTGGCGCTGGTGGGGATGGTGGATTACCGCACCGGCTCGGAACTTTCCTTTTCGGTCTTTTATTTGCTGGCCGTGGGCATTGCAACGTGGTTTGTGGGCAGGGGATTCGGCCTGTTCCTGTCATTGTTGAGCGTGACGGTTGCCATCGCGGGGGACGTGAAGGCGGGCGCGCGCTACTCCAGCTCGTTCATCCCGATCTGGAACGCCACCATTCTCACGGCCTCCTATGCGATTGTGGTCTGGCTTTTGAGCATCCTGCGGTCGCTCTACCGGGAACTGGAAAGCCGCGTGTTGCAACGCACAGTGGCGTTGACGCAGGAGATGGCCGAACGCGAACGGCTGGAGAAGGAGATTCTGGAAATCGGCGAACGCGAACGCCGGCGCATCGGGCGCGACCTGCACGACAATCTTTGCCAGCATCTGACCGGCACGGCGCTTGCCGGCCAGGTGCTGGAGGAAAAGCTGGCCGCCAGATCGCTTGCCGAGGCGTCCGACGCAAACAAGGTCGTGGAACTCGTGGAGACTGGCATCACCATGGCGCGCGACCTGGCGCGGGGGATTTATCCCGTGGAAGTGGACGCCGAGGGGTTGATGGCGGCTTTTCGCGAATTTGCCGCCAGCACCACCAAGTGGTCAAAGACCGCCTGCGTGTTCGAATGCAACTCACCCGTGCTGGTTCACGAGGCCGCGACGGCGTCGCATCTTTATCGCATCGCGCAGGAGGCGGTGCGAAACGCCATCCAGCACGGCAACGCCGTTCACATCCTGATCAGTCTTTCGGACCGCGGCGGCCGGCTGTCGCTCACCGTGGAGGATGACGGGGCGGGCCTGCCGGAAAACTGGCACAAGGGCGTGGGTCTGGGAACCCGCATCATGGCGCACCGGGCGGCCATGATTGGCGCGGAACTTTCCATCGAACCCAATCCCACCGGCGGGACTTTCGTGAAGTGTTCCTTCCCCGGAACAATCGCGAAAACGGAACCATCATCGCCCCCATCATGACCACAGCCGCGGACAAACAAAAGAAACGCATCTTCCTGGTGGACGATCATCCGCTGGTGCGCGAGTGGTTGACGAATTTGATCAACCAGCAGCCTGATCTGACTGTTTGCGGAGAAACGGACAGCGCGCCGCAGGCACTGGCGGCGATTGCCCTGGCCAGGCCGGATGTGGCCATAGTGGATCTTTCGCTGAAGGATTCTTCGGGCTTTGATTTGATTAAAAACCTGAAGCAATCGGAAACCGGCGCCGCGGTGCTGGTGCTTTCCATGCATGACGAGGCGCATTACGCCGAGCGCGCCCTGCGCGCCGGGGCCAGAGGTTATGTGATGAAGCGGGAAACCACCAAAAAGGTCGTCACCGCCATCCGCCGGGTCCTCGAGGGAAAACTGTATCTCAGCGAGACCATCGCCGAGGCAATGACGGTGCGATTGGTGAGTGGCGCCGCGAACGAGGGTTCTTTCTCCGTCGAGCAGCTCAGCGACCGCGAACTCGAGGTTTTTGAAATGCTGGGCCGCGGTTTGGGCACGCGGCAGATCGCGGAGACGCTTCGCGTTAGTGTCAAGACCATCCAGGCGTATTGCGCGCGCATCAAGGAAAAGTTGAATCTCGGCAGCGCGACGGAACTCTTGCGCGAAGCCATCCGTTGGAACGAAGCCAGGCATCAGCGCTGAAAACCGCGCATTTCCTTCCGGTAAGGCGCTGTCAGGCGCTGCCCTACAGAAAAAGCAGGTCTCACCTTACAGACAGAATTTCGCAGCCCGCTATCATGCACTTCCGAAGAAAAGAGAATCATGACACGTGGTTGGGAATTGTGGCGCGGATGGGGTGTCGTCGGGGTGGCTGTGCTGCTGTCCGGCCCGCCGGTTGCGCGCGCGCAAACGCCGACGAACACGTCGGCTGGCGCGCCCGGCCGGTTGTCCCTGGCGGACGCGGAACGCCTGGCTTTTG
>DATMLG010000561.1:0-7188 GCA_035570675.1 Verrucomicrobiia bacterium
GAACAGGGGGCGGTGCTGCCGTGGCGGCGCGGAGGCAAGCGGATGGTGACCTATTACAAGAGCCTGCTGCGCGGCGTGGCGCAGCATTACCAGCAAAACCTGGAGACGCCCTGGAAATCGCTGCCGGATGATTTCAAGCAAATCATTTTGCATGGCTCGGGTGAAACAACGATGGATTTCGGTTTCTGGCGCGCGGGCAAGATGAGCACGATCACGCGTCCGTTCGAGGGCGTGGTGCCGAACCTGGAGCGGCTTTATCAGGAGAGCGAAAGCGAATTCACCCGCAACCGGCTGAAGGGTTTCATGAGCCCGCAGTTTTGCGACGCTTGCAACGGCCAGCGGTTGAAGCCGGAAATTCTCGCGGTGACCATCGGCGGGGCGGACACGGACGAGCGGTTGAAAATTCCGGGGTCCAAGCCCGCAAATATTCCCGGCCTTTCGATCATGGAAGTGTGCGCGCTTTCGATTGACGCGGCGGACGGTTTTTTTGCGGGACTGAAGCTCACGGAATTTCAGCAGAAAATTGCGAACGAGGTTATCCGGGAAATCCGCGCGCGGCTGGGCTTTTTGAAAAATGTGGGGCTGGGTTACCTGACGTTGAACCGCGAAAGCGGCACGCTCAGCGGCGGCGAGGCGCAACGCATCCGGCTGGCGACGCAGGTGGGTGCGGGTTTGGTGGGGGTGTTGTATATATTGGATGAACCGAGCATCGGGCTGCATCAGCGCGACAACGAACGGCTGCTGCGGACGCTGACGGAATTGCGGGACCTGGGCAATTCGGTGCTGGTGGTGGAGCACGACGAGGACACCATCCGGCGCGCGGATTACATTTTGGACCTCGGGCCCGGCGCGGGCGTCCATGGCGGTGAAGTGGTGGCGGCGGGCACATTGGCGGAAGTCTTGGCCACGCCGCGCTCGCTCACGGCGAATTATCTTCGCGGTGAATTGTCCATCGCCGTTCCGAAGAAACGGATCAAGCCCACGGAGGAGCGCGGCTGGCTGGAGGTGCTGGGCGCGCGCGAGAACAATTTGAAAAATGTGGACGCGCGGATTCCGCTGGGGACGCTGACGTGCGTGACGGGGGTGAGCGGTTCAGGCAAGAGCACGCTGGTGGATGACATTTTGCGGCGGGCGTTGTTCCGCAAATTCCACGGCTCGAAGGAGCGGCCGGGCGCGCACAAGGAGCTGCGGGGCTTTGAAAACCTCGACAAGGTGATTGTGATCGACCAGACGCCGATTGGCCGGACGCCGCGGAGCAATCCGGCGACGTACACCGGCATGTTCAATCACATCCGCGATTTGTTCGCGAAGCTGCCGGCGGCGCGGATCCGGGGCTACGAAGCGGGGCGGTTCAGCTTCAATGTGAAGGGCGGCCGCTGCGAAAAATGCCAGGGCGACGGATTGATCCGCATCGAGATGCATTTTTTGCCGCCGGTTTATGTGACCTGCGAGGCGTGCAACGGCCGGCGTTACAACCGCGAGACGCTGGAGATCAGTTACAAGGGAATGAACATTGCGGACGTGCTGGACATGACCGTGGACGAGGCGGTGAATTTTTTCCGGGCGGTGCCGCAGATTCACGAGCCGTGCCTGACGCTGGCGGACGTGGGGCTGGGGTACCTGGGGCTGGGACAGGCGGCGACGACATTGAGCGGCGGCGAGGCGCAACGGATCAAGCTGGCGGCGGAATTGAGCCGGCGCGCGACAGGCCGCACGCTTTATATTTTGGATGAACCGACCACGGGGCTGCATTTTCATGACGTGGCAAAATTGCTGGAAGTGCTGTTCAAACTGCGCGCGTCCGGCAACACGCTGCTGGTCATCGAGCACAACCTGGACGTCATCAAGACTGCGGACTGGATTCTGGATCTCGGGCCGGAGGGCGGCGCGGGGGGCGGGCGGATTGTGGCGGAGGGGCCGCCGGAAGCCGTGGCGAAGACGCCGGGCAGCCACACGGGCCAATATTTGAGTCGCATGTTGTCGAAAGTTGTCGGATAAACATTGGGCATGCAGCGGCGCATGAATTCAGGCAGGTCATGGCGGTTTGAGCCGGCCCGGTGGCTGGTTTGCTGCGTCCTGCTTTTGACGGGCGCGCGCGCGGGAGCGGCCACGTCCCCGGCGGAGAATACCGCCTGGAAGGCGGCGGACATGTCCTTCGGCGAACAAGATTGGCTGCGGGCCGAGGGGGAATACGGGCGGTTCATCAAGAAATACCCGGATTCGGAATATTACGCGGAGGCGGTGCTGGGCGAGGCGCAGGCGCGGTTCCATCTGGCCGAGAAAAAAGAGTTTAACCAGGCCGAGAGCCGGCCCTGGAGTTACAAGGACGTGATTTCGCTGCTGACCGCCCAGCGCGGCCGCGCGGACGACAAGGCGGACGCGTTTGCCTACTGGCTGGCCGAGGCCTACTACGCGGTTCCGGATTATTCCGCGGCGGCGGACACCTACGCCCGGCTGGCCCGGGAATTCACAAATTCAATTTACCGGACGGAGGCGCTGGCCAAGGAGGCGGACACGCGCCTGCAGCTCGGGGAAAAGGACCGGGTGATTCAATTGCTGGGCGATCCGGACGGGGCGTTCCAGCAGGAGGTGAAGACGGATGCGACGGATCCGTGGGTGGTGCGCGGATTGTTTTTGTTGACGGAGACGGCGCTGGCGAAGGGTGATTACGCAGCGGCGGTGGCGGCACTGGCGGAAATTCCGCCGCAGAAACAGGACGTGGAATGGAAGCGGCAATATCTGCTGAGCCGCGTGAATTCGGAGGGCGGCCATGCGGAGGCGGCATTGGAAGCCAGCACAAACCTGCTGGCGGCCGCCGGTGACGACCCCAATCTCAGGGCAAAAAGCCGTCTGATGCAGGGGGACATTTTTCGAAGATTGGAGCGATGGCCGGAGGCAATTGCAGTTTATCAGACCATCCTTACGGATGATGCGCTGCGGGACTTGGATCTGCGGCGACAGGCGCTGTTGAACATTGTCGAGTTGAACCTGCGACAGGAGCAACTGGACGAGGCGGCGCGGCGGCTCCAGGATTTTCTGGCCAAGCACCCGGACGAAACCAACTCGGACGCGGACCTGCTGGCGCTCGGGGAATTGCGGCTCAAACAGCATTTCATGACGGCGGGCGACACCAATTTTTTGCAGCAGGCAAAGACGAATTTTCAGCAATTGACACTTGGCGATACCAACAGCGCGCTATGGGGAAAGGCGCAGTTGAGCCTGGGCTGGTGTCTGGCCGCCGAGGGAAAGACCGTGGAGAGCGGGGCGGCATTTGGGAACGCGGCCGCCCGGCTGCCGCATGACGAGGACCAGGCGGTGGCGTTGTTCAAGCTGGCCGAGATGCAGTATTTGCAGGGGAATTACGCGGACGCCTACGGCAATTACGGCCGCATCATAGACGAATACTCGGCGCTGGCCTCGGTGACGAATAATCTCTTTGAGCCGGCACTTTACCAGATGGTGCGGGCTGGGATCGGGCAGACGAATCTGGTGGACGCCTCGCAGGCCGTGGACCGGCTGCTGACATGGTTCCCGGAGGCGCCGAGCGGGCAGCAGAGCCTGCTGTTGCTGGGCGAGGCGCAGGACCGCACGGGCATGGCGGAGGCCGCGCGCAAGACATTTTCCGACTTTCTCGCGCGCTGGCCGGAATCCCGGCTGAGGCCGGAAGTGGACCTGGCCATTGCGCGCACGTACGAGCGGGAGGACGACTGGACCAACGCCGTGACGCGGTTGTACAAGTGGGTGGCGGCCAACACCAACCATCCGGCCCTGCCGCAGGCGGAGTTTCAACTGGCATGGTCGAAGTTCAAGAGCGGCGATGAAAACACGGCGTTCTCCGAGTTCACCAGTTTTGCGTCGAATTACACCAATGAACTGTCGGCGCAGGCGTTGTTTTGGATCGGGTCCTACTATTTCCTGCACGAGAAATTTGACTTCGCGGACGTCGCCTTTCAGAAAGTTTTCAGCGCGAACTCGCCGGCACCCCCGGAACTGCGGTATCAGGCGCGGATGATGGCGGGGCGGTCGGCCTTTGCGCGGAGTGATTTTTCCCCGGCCACCAATTATTTCAGGGCACTCGTGCTGGACTCAAATTGTCCGCCAGACCTGCAGCTCAGCGCGCAATTTGCGTGGGGCGACGCGCTTCTGTCGTCCGCGACACAAACCAACCCGTCACCTTGCCAGGTGGCGATCATCCCCTTTGGAGACATTGCCACCAACCATGCCGGCGATGCCATGGCGCCGCTGGCGTGGGGAAGGCTGGGGGATTGTTACCTGAAGCTCGGCGCGTGGGGCGACACCAACCAGAACTGGTTCCTGCTGGCCACCAATGCCTACGCGAATGTCATCAACGCGACCAACGCGGACCTGTCCACGCGCTCCGCGGCGGAGTTTGGCGTCGGCTCGGTGCTGGAAAAGATGGCGCGCGCGCGGGCGGCCAGTGATCCGGCGCGGGAGGATTTGCTGGAGCAGGCGGTGGAGCATTATTTGAACATCGTCAACGGCACAAACCTGCGCGGCGACGAGACCCAGAACGACAAGGACTTGTTCTGGGTCCAGCAGGCGGGGCTGCTGGCGGCCACGATTGACGGCGAGGACCTGAAGCAATGGGACAAGGCCATCAGCCTGTATGAAACGCTGCGCGATGAACTGCCGCCATTGCAGGGGCTGCTGAAGAAGAAAATCGAGAACGCCCAAAAAATGTTGAACGCCCAGGGACAGGCATCGGCGAAAGTTGATTGAGAAATGGCAGGCGGCGGTTTGACAGGGGCCGCAAGCGCGGCTAAGTTGTTTCAGATGTCGAGCACGAACACAATTACTCCGGAGGGCGTCATTTCCGTGACAGAAAGCGCGGC
Organism: Verrucomicrobiia bacterium; assembly: GCA_035570675.1. Classification (GTDB taxonomy): domain Bacteria; phylum Verrucomicrobiota; class Verrucomicrobiia; order Limisphaerales; family Pedosphaeraceae; genus DATMLG01. The sequence continues at coordinate 4,854 of DATMLG010000561.1, forward strand.
AGGCCAGATCAAGCATCTGGTGACGGACGTTCCGGAGAATGCGGGCAAGTTTTTGCGGGTTTACGTGGAGCAGGGCGGCTGTTCGGGGATGCAATACGGGATGGTTTTTGACGAGAAGCGCGCGGACGACCTGATAACGGAGATGCACGGGGTGTCGGTGCTGGTGGATCCGGTGAGCGCCGGGCACATCCGGGGGTCGGTGGTGGATTTCAGCGACAGCCTGAACGCCGGCGGGTTTAAAATTACGAATCCCAACGCCCGCCAGAGCTGCGGGTGCGGCAAATCTTTCGAGGCCTGACGGGGCGAAAGCACCGCAGGCTTAACAACGGCCGTTTCGTGTGATGCGAAACGGCCTTTTTGCCGGCGCGGTGGCAAAAAAGGCTCGCAATCGGCCGCCGCGTTGGTTAAGAAGGCGCAGGGTTTGGTCTGGAAGGCGCTTCGACGCCGTTCCCGGATCCGGGGTGGCGGCCGTGGCGACTCAACCGAAACAAAAACTGATGGAAGCAAAATCGGCAGGCGGAAGTTCGACCGTTTCAAGGCCCTGAACCCGGGGTGATGGGAAGGCTGCATGCTCAAGTCACTTTTTTCAAAAATTTCGCCGTTCCTGATCGTCAACGAGGCGAAGGCGGGGGCGAGAAAAATCACGGCCAACGAGCAGCGGCTGGTGGATTTCTGCGCGGTGACGCCGGAGGAGGCGCAGACGCGGCTCAAGAGCGGTCCGGCCGGGTTGACGGCGGAGGGGGTGGAGCAGGCGCGGGAGGAGTTCGGCCCGAATCAACTGAAGGCGGGGGAAAAGCACGGGGTGTTGATGGACATCCTGCTGCGGTTCAAGAACCCGCTGGTGATCCAGTTGATGGTGATCGCGATTGTGTCGCTGGCGACGGCGCAGGAGGCGTCGGACACGGCCTCGGCGGTGGTGGTGGGCGCGATGGTGGTGTTGAGCGTGGGGCTGGGATTTTTTCAGGAGCGCAAGTCGGGCAAGGCGGTGGAGAAATTGCAGGAGATGGTGGAGACGAATTGCGTGGTGATCCGGGACGGCAAGGAGGCGGAGATCCCGATGGTGGAGATTGTGCCGGGGGACCTGGTGTTGCTGCACGCGGGGGCAATCATTCCGGCGGATTTGCGGCTGCTGACGACGAAGGACTTTTTCATCGGGCAATCGGCGTTGACGGGCGAGTCCATGCCGGTGGAAAAGAACGCGGCGGCGTGCAGCCTGGCGGACAAGGGCATCATCGAGCTGACGAACGCGTGTTTCCAGGGGAGCAATGTCATCAGCGGGACGGCGCGGGCGACGGTGGTGAACACGGGCAACCGGACGTATTTCGGGTCCATCTCCGAGAAGCTGGCGGGCCAGCAGGTGGTGACGAGCTTTGACCGGGGCATCTCGAGTTTTACGTGGCTGATGATCCGGTTCATGGTGGTCCTGGTGAGCGCGATTTTTGTGATTGAAGCGGTCAAGGAGCACAACCTGCTGAAGGCGTTGACGTTCAGCCTGTCGGTGGCGGTGGGGCTGACGCCGGAAATGTTGCCGATGATTGTCACGGTGAACTTGTCGAAGGGGGCGATAGCGATGTCCCGGAAGAAGGTGATCGTCAAGAAGCTCAATTCCATCCAGAACCTCGGCGCGATTGACATTCTTTGCACGGACAAGACCGGGACGCTGACGCAGGACCGGGTCGTGCTGGAAAAACACGTGGACGTGACAAATCGCACCAGCGACGACGTGCTGCGCTATGCCTACATGAACAGTTATTACCAGACGGGTTTGCGGAACCTGCTGGACCGCTCGATTCTTTCCAAGACGGACCTGAACGTGGAGCAAAGCTGCAAGAAAGTGGACGAGATTCCGTTTGATTTTTCGCGGAAACGGATGTCGGTGGCGATTGATTACGATTGCGATCATGTGCTGATTTGCAAGGGGGCGGTCGAGGAGGTTTACAAGGTGTGCGACCGCTACCAGGTGGACGAGGAGATCAATCCGCTGATTGACGTGATCAAGAATGATTTGATGGAGGAGTATGAGGCGTTGAGCAAGGACGGTTACCGGGTGGTGGCGATAGCGTACCGGGAGTTTCCGCGGGACAAGACGGTGTTCTCCGTGGCGGACGAGACGAACTTGATTTTGCTGGGCTACATCGCGTTCTTTGATCCGCCGAAGGAATCCGCGGCGCAGGCGCTGGAAACGCTGGCGAAGATGGGGGTGACGACGAAGATTTTGACGGGGGACAATGCGCTGGTGACGCAGAAGAGCTGCCGGGACGTGGGTTTGCCGGTGGAGAAGGTGGTGACGGGGGACCAGTTGCGGGCGCTGACGGACGAGCAGTTCGCGGAAGTG
>DATMLG010000562.1:0-6848 GCA_035570675.1 Verrucomicrobiia bacterium
CCGGCCCACGTGCAGGCAGGTTTTGACAATTTTGCGCTGGATGATTGGCAGCTCCTCGTAAGGTACTTCGATGCCCAGGTCCCCGCGGGCCACCATCACGGCGTCAGACTCGCGGACGATGGCGTCAAGGTTCTTTACGGCCTGCTGGTCCTCGATCTTGGCGATTATCAATGGACGACGACCCTTGGTCTTGTTGACAAGTTTTCTCAACTGCCGCATGTCCTTGGAGGAGCGGACGAACGACAGCGCGATGTAATCCACCGCCAGTTCCAAGCCCAGTTCGATGTCCGCGATGTCCTTCTCGGTCATCGCCGGGAGGCTGACCTTGACGCCGGGCAGATTGATGTGCCGGCGGCTGCCGAGCTGGCCGTCGGTGAGAATCTCGCATTCCACCCTGGCGCCCTTCTTCGCCAGGACTTTCATTTGGATGGCACCGTTGTCCACCAGCACCACGTCGTCCACGTGGATGTCGTCCACAAACTCCGCATAATTGACATCCACGGAGTTGATCTCCTCGCTTTTTGCGCCGCGGACGGTGAAGACGAATTTCTCGCCGGGACGCAGTTTCAGGGGCACCTTCAAATCTCCCGTGCGGATGGCCGGGCCTTGCGTGTCCATCAGGACGCCGATGCACAGATTTCGCGCGGCGGCGGCGGCCCGGATGTCCTTGACGACGCGCCGCGTCCAATCGTGCGTGGCATGCGACATGTTCAGGCGGAAAATATTGAGTCCGGCGTCAATGAGCTGCCCGATCATTTCGGGCGATTCCGTCGCCGGGCCGAGGGTGGCGATTATTTTCGTCTTGCGCATGATGTTTGCGCCGGCGCAGGCCGGGTGCGCAGGGATGCTAGGAGAAACTGCCCGTGGAGAAAAGGATTAAGAGCCCGTCTGAAATACGCCGTCCATAAATGAACTTGCCATTTCCCCGCCTGAAACGCATAAATAAAACCTGATTTATGGCTGATATTGCAAACCGCTACGGCGAAAACGTCCCCGGCAAATTCTACGTGGACAACCAGTGCATCGACTGTGACCTGTGCCGCGAAACCGCCCCCGACAATTTCACCCGCAACGATGACGGCGGTTACTCCTACGTTTTCAAGCAGCCCGGCTCGCCGGAGGAGGAAGCGCGTTGCAAGGAAGCCATGGAAGGCTGCCCCGTCGAAGCCATCGGCAACAACGGCAGCGCGCCGTAAGATCAAATTCTGTTCCCCTCTTGCGCCGCTCCCGGCATCGGTGCTTTGCTGACTAAAGGTGTCACGATAATCCCGCTTTGTGAATAACTCCGCGCAAATTTTGCTGGCTTTTGCGCGGCGATGCTTTATTCGTGAGAGCTGATTTGGTTTCGCAGCCCAGGTCGCACATTCGGAATCCCGCGGGCGTACGGACGCGCCCACGCCATTCCGCGCCAGAAAACTATGATCACGGAAACGAAGGGAGTGGATATCCTGCTGGTTGAAGACAGCCGGGAGGACGCGGAACTTACCCTGGAGGCGCTCAAGGCCCGGAATCTTGGCGACAAGGTCGTGCACATGATTGGCGGCGAGCAGGTACTGGATTTCATCTGTGCAAACACCTGGTCCACCCAGGAGCAGGCCGAGCACGCGCCCAAGCTCATTCTGCTGGACTTGCAGCTCGCGGGCATGGGCGGCCTGGAAGTCCTCCAGCAGCTCAAGGTCCGCGAACGCACCCGTCCCATCCCGGTCGTCGTCTTTACCAGCTCGGATTCCCCGGCGGAGATGTGGGCGAGCTACCGCCTCGGCGCGAATGGCTTCGTCGTCAAGCCCACCGACACGCGCGCCTATGCGCAACTCGTCGGGGACATCGCCTACTACTGGCTCGTGGTGAATCGTTCGTATTACTGAAAGCTCCGCCCGCACATTGCGGCGGCGGGGGAGGTTCATAATTTCTCCCACCCTTTTCCCTGATGGCCGAAATCAAAGCGGTCCTGATGAATTATCTCCGCCAGGATTTCCAGCGACTCCACCAGACGCGGCCCCGGCCGGTTAAAATATTGGTTCCCGTCCGTCAGTACGACGTGGTGATTCTTCACCGCCCGTAATTTGGACCAGCCGGGCTGGCGAACCAGTGCCGCCGTCTCCGCGCGTGTCTTCGCGATATCAAAACCGCATGGCATCACCACGATTATTTCCGGATCCAGGTCCTGCAACGTTTCCCAATTCATCCACGGCGAATGTTTGCCGGCCTCGCCGGCGACATTGGCGCCGCCGGCCAGTTCAACCAGCTCGGGCACCCAGTTTCCCGCCGCCATCAGCGGTTCAATCCACTCCACGCAGGCCACGGTGGGACGCTGCTCCAGCACGCAGGTTTTCTCGATGATGTTGACGACGCGGTTTTTCAAGGAGGCCAGCACCGCGCGGCCCCCGTCCGGAAGATCAAGCGCGGACGCAACCCGGCGGATGTCTTCCCACACGTCTGCGAGCCGGTTTGGCGCCAGCGAAATGATTTGCGGTCGCTGCCCCAGCCAGCCGGCCATGGCGGTCTCAACTTCCGCCAGGCTCACGGCGCACGCCTCGCATTGCGCCTGGGTGATGATGATGTCCGGTTTCAGCTCCGCAAGCTGCGCGTTGTCCACGTTGTAAATGGACACCGCCTCCCGCAAAAGATTTTTCACCTGCCGGTCAATCTCGCCGCTGCTGGCGCTGGAATCCAGTTTCGCGGAAGTGCAGGCCGGCAGCTTGCGGATTTCCGGGGGAAAATCGCACTCATGCGACCGCCCGACCAGCCGGTCCGTCGCGCCCAGTGCGCATACGATTTCCGTGGCGGCGGGCAAAAGTGAAACAATGCGTTGTATGCTCATGCGGCTCCCCTCAAGTAATAAACTGATTCACCGCCGGTCGCAAAAACAAAAAAGGCGCGGATATCCTCCGCGCCTCCTGAATTGATTCGGTTCGGCTTAAGCCTTGGTCGTTTCCTCCGGAATTCTCATGCAGTAGAACGAGCGATAAACGAAAATCAATGCAATGACGAAGAAAAATGCGCCGATGCCCGTCTTGGCGGTTTGATTGGTCATCGTCACCGCGATTTCCACCGCCAGCAGCCCGAACAGTGTGGTGAATTTAATCACCGGATTCATCGCCACGGATGACGTGTCCTTGAACGGATCGCCCACGGTGTCGCCGACCACGGTGGCGGCATGGAGCTCCGTGCCCTTTTGGCGCATGTCAACTTCCACGATCTTCTTGGCGTTGTCCCACGCGCCGCCCGCATTGGCCATGAAAATGGCCTGGAACAGCCCGAAGAACGCGATGCCAATCAGGTAACCGATGAAGAAGTAAGGATTGAAGAACGGCAGCGCCAGCGCGAAGCAAAACACCACGATGAAGATGTTCCACATGCCCTTCTGCGCATACTTGGTGCAGATGGCGACCACTTCCTTGCTGTCCTTGTCCGAGGCGGTGGTGGCGTCGAGATGCATGTTTTCCTTGATGTAAACCACCGCGCTATACGCGCCGGTGACCACCGCCTGGCAGGATGCGCCCGTGAACCAGTAAATCACCGACCCGCCCATGATGAGGCCGAGAATGATTTCGGGCTGCACAATGCTCAAAGCATCAATGACAGGTTTGAAAATGCCCGGAATTCCCGAAGCCTGCTGGAGTTCGTACATTCTCTGCAACAGCATTATGATGCCGAAAACCATGGTCGTCGCGCCCACCACCGCCGTGCCGATGAGCACCGGCTTGGCCGTCGCCTTGAAGGTGTTGCCCGCGCCATCGCCTTTTTCCAGTTGATACTTGGCATTCTCGAAGTCGGCATCAAAACCGAAATCCCGTTTGATTTCCTCCTTGATGCCCTTGCGCCCTTCAATCTGGCTCAATTCATAAACCGATTGGGCGTTGTCCGTGACCGGCCCGTAGCTGTCCACCGCAATCGTCACCGGGCCCATGCCTAAAAATCCGAACGCAACCAGGCCAAATGCGAAGATCGGCGCGGCGAACATGAATTTATCCGGCATCAGGCTTTCCAGCACAGACCGCTGAATGCCATTGACATCATGCATGCCGACAAACGCGGCAAAATAATACGACGTGGCCATCAGCACCATGATGCAAAGGCCCATCCAGAACGCCGAAAAATTCCCGGCCACAAAACCCGAGAGAATGTTCAACGACGCCCCGCCGTGCTTGGAACAGTTGGTCACTTCCCGGACATGCCGCGATTTGGTGCTGACGAAAACTTTAGTGAATTCCGGTATCACCGCGCCCGCCACCGTGCCGCAACTGATGATGACCGACAGCACCCACCAGAGACTCTGGCTCACGCTCTTGTCCACTCCGTCCATGGCAAAATCACCGAGCAACAACTTGCTGGCAATGAAGGTAACGGCGATGGACACCGCGGAGGTAATCCAGACCAGATGCGTCAGCGGCGCTTCAAAATCGAAGTCTTTCTTCCCGCCAAACATGGATTTGCTGATGATCTCGTTGAGGAAATAGGAAGCCAGCGAAGTGACAATCATCAACGCCCGCATGGTGAACAGCCAGATGATCAGCGTGGCGCAAACGGATGGACTGGCCGCCAGCGCCAGCGCCAGAAATGCTATCAACGCCACACCCGTGACGCCGTACGTCTCAAAACCGTCCGCCGTCGGGCCGACCGAGTCGCCCGCGTTGTCACCGGTGCAATCCGCGATGACGCCGGGATTCTTGGGATCATCCTCGGGCAGCTTGAAGACAATCTTCATCAGGTCGGAGCCGATGTCCGCTATCTTGGTGAAAATACCGCCGCAGATGCGCAGCACGGAAGCCCCGAGCGATTCGCCGATGGCAAAGCCGATGAAACAAGGTCCCACCAAGCTGCGAGGCAGGAACACAAGGATGCAAATCATGAAAAACAGTTCCACGGCCACCAGCAACAGGCCGACGCTCATGCCCGAACGCAGCGGGATGCCAAGGGTGGCGAGCGGATTGCCCTTGAGCGCGGAAAACGCGGTGCGGGAATTGGAGACGGTGTTGATCCGGATGCCGAACCATGCCACGCCGTAAGACCCCAGAATGCCGAGGATTGAAGCCAGCAAGATGACCACGCCATGCCCCAGCAACTCGTTGTGCGTGAGTTCATTCTTCGGGTCATTCCAAGGCAGTCCCACAAAATAGTAGATCATGCACGCCGCAATCAGCACCCAAAGGATGGCGAGGAACTTTCCTTGAGTGAACAGGTAGGTTTTGCAGGTCTCCCAGATGGTGTTGGAAACTTTGGCCATGCTTTCATGCACGGGCAGCGCCTTGGTCTGGGTGTATTGAACCAAGCCGAACACCGCCCCAATGAAACAAATCAGGATGCCCCCGTACATCAACGTGACACCGTGAACGCCCCCGAGGCCCGCAAAGGTCACCTGGGTCAAATCGGGGATATGGATGTCCGCTTCACCCGCGAAAGCGGCCGTCGCAGAGCCAAAAACAGCGATTAACAGCAGGATTCGGAGCCAGGTTTTATTTTTTTGCATAGAACTAGTTTGTCATTAACTGCGCAGGACTAATCCCAGATAAGATGTCCTGTTGCCAACCATTTTTTGCCAATTTCACAACACATTGGCGCAACTTATACGTGTGGAGCGACTTATAGCGATTCGCGTGCCAATTTTACCGGGTCCGGCAGGTTTGTAGCCTCCGTGCCGCCTGCCCATGATCCCACGTTGGGACCGACCATCCGGTCGCGCCGACAGTAGCTTCCATCGGATAATAATGCAACCCCATGCTGCTGCTAAGAGATGGAGAAGTCTCCAGCCTCTCTTCGGTTGCCCCGTCCTCATTTCAGCATCCTTGGCTTCTATTTTTCCGCGCGATTATGCGGGAAATCAACCACTTACGTTGAGCCAATCGGCGCCAGGCGGTTTTATCTGACTTTTTCCATGTCTTCCCGCTGCTTGCCAACGCTCATCCTTTCCCATTAATCGATGATAACCCGCATCCGCCCGACGCCAGATGGCAATATGCGATGAGCGGCCAGTAAGTCCCACTTCAACCCCGACCTTTGAACTAATTTGGCAACGGCACAATGCGACACAATGCGGCGTTTTGCGATGTTATCCGGCCAGTCGGCAATAACTGCCGCTTTTGGCCGCCGCCTCGCGCCACATATTTTTCAATTGTCAAAGAACCCGCGCCTGCCATTTGATATTTCAAATTGGCGCTTTGAAATCCTTCCTCCCACCGGCGCCCCGAACTTATCATAATCTTGTCCGCAGTCAAATTATCGGCGACTCGGGCCGAGGACAACAGCTTGACTCCGGGGCCGGTGAAAAATATGATGTCGCCCTTGGCTGGTGGCCATAGCTCAATGGTAGAGTCCAAGCTTGTGGAGCTTGTTGTTGCGGGTTCGAATCCCGTTGGCCACCCCACCTTTTCCAAGGAGTGCTTCCGACGGATTTCCCCTTGGTTCATTTCAAAGCTCCATCGAGCAAAACTTCCTCATTTTGAAATTGCGCCCGAAACTGCAAACCGCTAAATGAACCCCATGAATCAAAAATTGACCGCCGTGTTTGCCGGCCTCACCATGATGACGCTGCCCTGCCTGGCCGACGGCCCGGACCTGAGCAAGCTGCCGCCACCGTCGGACCGGACGGGCCTGACCTTTACGAACGACATTGAGCCCATCCTCAAGGAATCGTGCGTGAACTGCCATAGCGGCCAGCGCGCGCGCGCGGGTCTTCATCTCGACACCCTCGAGGGCGCTCTCAATGGCGCCATGAAGAACGGCCAACAAAAGGTGGACATCACGCCCGGCAACAGCGAAACCAGCCCGCTCGTGATTGCGGTTGCCCGGCTCGATCCCCACACCGCCATGCCGCCCATGCGCCGGCCCCGTCCCGGTGCACCCGGCGG
>DATMLG010000563.1:0-6146 GCA_035570675.1 Verrucomicrobiia bacterium
AGGCGGAACTGCTGCGCCAGAGCAGCGAGGCGCGGTTCCGGGCCTTGTTTGAGAGCGCGGGCGCGGGGATTGCCATCGAGGATTTGCAGGGAAAAATCATCCAGACGAACCGCGCGCTGCAGCAGATGCTGGGCTACGACGCGGCGGAACTGCTGGCCATCACACGCCGGGACTTCACGCATTCGCAGGATTTGAAGGAGGAGACGGCGCACTTCAAGCGGCTGCTCTCGGGCAAGTCCGACCATTACCGGGTGGAAAAGCGGTTTGTGCGCCGGGACGGCCGCATTTTCTGGGGGCGGCTGACGGTTTCGATGGTGCGCGACGCGGCGGCGACACCGCAATTCACCGTGGCGATGGTGGAGGACATCACGGAACGGCAGCGCGCCGAGGAGGCGCACATGCAGTACGCGGCCATCGTGGAATTTTCGAATGATGCCATCATCAGCAAGACGCTGGACGGGATTATTTTCAGCTGGAACCCGGCGGCGGAACGGCTTTTCGGTTACATGTGGAGCGAGGCCAACGGCCGGCCGATATCGCTCATCACCGCGCCAGACCGCGAGCTGGAGGCGCAGCAAACGCTGGAACGGATAAAGCGCGGCGAGTACATTGAAAGCTTCGAGACCACGCGGCTGCGGAAGGACGGATTGTTGATCCATGTTTCGGTGACGACTTCGCCGATCAAGGATGCCTCGGGAGTGATCATCGGCGCGTCTTCGATTTACCGGGACATCACGGAACGGAAGCGGGCGGAGGAGGTGTTGCGCAAGAGCCAGGCGGAGAACCAGAAGCTCGCGGCGTTTCCGCAGTTCAATCCCAACCCGGTGCTGGAGCTGGCGGCCGACGGCTCGGTGACTTACTCGAACGAGGCCGCGCAGCACATGGCGGTCTCCCTGGGCAAGCAGCAGCTTTCGGAATTTTTACCGCCGGAAACACCGGCCATCGTCAAGGAATGCCTGGCGACGGGCGAAAGCAAGCAACGCTTCCTGACGGTCATCGCGGGCCGGAACATTTCGTGGTCATTTTTTCCCGTTCCGGAAATCGGGGTGGTGCATTGTTACGCGGGAGACATCACGGAGCGGCAGAACCTGGAGGCGCAGTTGCGGCAGTCGCAGAAGATGGAATCCGTGGGATTGCTGGCGGGCGGCGTGGCCCATGATTTCAACAACATCCTGACGGTCATCCAGGGGCATAATTCGCTGTTGACGATGCTGGCGCTGCCGGAGGATGCGATGGATTCCGCGCGGCAGATTGGACTGGCGGCCGACCGGGCGGCGAATCTGACGAGGCAGTTGCTGACGTTCAGCCGGCGGCAGATTTTGCAGCCGAAGAACCTGGACTTGAACGAGGTGGTGAGCAACATGACGAAAATGCTGCGGCGGCTGCTGGGCGAGGACATCACGTTGCAGGTGAACTACGCGCCGCATCTGCCGCTGGTGCATGCCGACCCCGGCATGATGGAGCAGATTCTCATGAACCTGTCCATCAACTCGCGCGATGCGATGCCGAAGGGCGGGACGTTGTTTGTGGACACGGGGGCGGTGAAGTTTGACGAGGCCGCGGCGCGGCGGATGGCCAGGGCGTCGCCCGGCGAATACGTCTGCGTGACGGTCAAGGACACGGGGAAGGGCATTCCGCCGGAGGTGATGCCGCATATTTTTGAGCCGTTTTTCACGACGAAGGACGTGGGCAAGGGAACGGGCCTGGGGCTCGCGACGGTCTATGGCATAGTACAGCAGCACCGGGGCTGGGTGAAAGTTTCCAGCAAGGTGAAAGAGGAGACGGTGTTCCAGGTGTATTTGCCGGCCGTCGCGGAGACGGGTGTGCTGCGCGAGACGATTGCGGTGCAGCCGGACATTCGCGGCGGGACGGAGACGGTGCTGGTGGTGGAGGATGAAACGCCGTTGCGGCAACTGGTGAAAAGCGTCCTCCAACGCCACGGTTACCGCGTGTTGACGGCGGAATCCGGGGTGGACGCGCTGCCGATCTGGCTGGAGTACAAGGACCAGATCAGTTTGCTGCTGACGGACATGGTGATGCCGCACGGGGTGAGCGGGCGCGAACTGGCGCAGCGTCTGCGCGGCGACAAGCCGGAATTGAAGGTGATTTATTCGAGCGGTTACAGCCTGGCGGTGGTGGGCGCGGACATGGTGCTGCGGGAGGGATTGAATTTTTTGCAAAAGCCGTACAACCCGCGCAAGCTGGCCCAGGCAGTGCGGGATTGCCTGGATTCGTGATGGGCGTGCCAGCTAGACGCCGACGGCATCAATCTGCTGGTACGCTCCGCGAAGCCACATTTTCACGCGCTGACGGTCCATGAGGCCGAGACCGGTGCTGGCCTTGTCCGCGGAGTTGCCCGCCGCCCAGAAGCTGCTGCTGCTGGCATCAATTTTTTGGACGGCGCCCTCGTTCAGGCGCTTGATGGAAACAATGCGCGCGCCCAGTTCCAGCGCCTTCGCCTGCTCGCCGGATTTTTGGAGAATGCTGAAGTCGTCACCGCGAAGCTGGTTGAGCACGAGCACATAGCGGAGCCGGTCGCCGAACTGGTCGAGCAATTTCCCCAGCAAATCAACCGAATCCTTGCCGGCGTCCATGACGTGCCAGTATTGGAGGGTGAAGCCCGCCTCGCCGGACAACTCGAGCACGCCGGATTCATCCATCCATTTCACGATGGGGTCGTGCGTCTGGGCGGCAAGGTCAACGAGGATGCGGCGGTCGGGTTGCGCGACGGCGGCCTCGACAATCGCATCCAGCGCCTCGTAACTGCCCACCACCACCGGCGAGGCAAAGCCGGCATAAAACCGCATCAACGCGCCGTGCGAGCGGTCCGTGTCAAAACCGAGAAAGGGCATTTCCTTGTCGATCATGTATTGGGCGAGAATGCGCGCGACAAGGGACTTGCCCACGCCGCCCTTTTCGCCGCCGATCAAATGTATATTGGCCATAAAATAATAATGGTTGGTGGTTGCCGGTGAAGTTCCTCCGCCGAATGCCGCCGGGGACCGGCGAAACTGGCTGTGCTGGCAAATCGATGGAACCAGGTTTCGGCCCATCGAACGCCGAGACTTTGCGCGAGAAAAAAGTCCAAGGCAAGGAAAAGCGAAAGAAGCAGGCAGCGAGCGGTCAGGCTTCTATCGTCACATCGCCGGAGGATTTGGCCTGGCAGAGCAGGATGTAGTTTTTCGACTTGTCAGTTTCATCCAAGGCGTCCTGGACTTCCATGGTCACAGAACCGGCGAGCATCCGTGCCTTGCATCGGCCGCAGATGCCCGAGCGGCATTCGTAATCGAGGTCGAGGCCGGCATCTTCGCCCAGTTCCAGCAAAGTTTTTTCCGGCGCGAGGGGAACAGACTTTGCGGAACGCGCAAATGTGAGAGTGGGCGTCGAGTCACCGGCCGGTGAAATTGATGGAGATGCATCGCTGGTGACAGCGGTTGAAGCGGCCGGGGAATCTGACGGGGCGACGGCGGCTTCGGCGCGTTTCGCCGCGACGAAGGCCTCGGACTTGATTTGGTCCGCCGGAACGCCCAGTTCGTGGAGCAATTGAATCGTTGGCTCCATCATGGAGGCAGGGCCGCAGATATAGACAGGATGAGTGGCGAGGTCGGGGACAATTTTCTTGAGGACTTCGGCGCTGATGCGTCCCTTGGGGCCGTTCCAGTCGGCTCCCTCGGCACGGGTGAGGGTGATGTGGAGGTGCAGGTTGGGAAAGCGCTTTTGGAGGTCAGCCAGTTCCTGGCGGAAAATGATGTCCTGGGGAGATTTGGCGCAGTAAAGAAAATGGATGTCGCCCTGCCAGCTCCGGTCGGTCAGGTAGCGCAGGATGGACATCAACGGCGTGATGCCGACACCGCCGGCGATGAGCACGATGCTTTTGGATTGCGAGCCGTCGAAGGTGAAGCGGCCGGCGGGAGCGGAGACGTTAATGATGTCGCCTTCGCGGAGTTTTTCGTGGAGATGACCGGACGCGAGGCCGTTTTCCTCGCGCTTGACGGTGACTTCGCAGTAATCGGGCCGGGCCGGGGAACTCGCGATGGTGTAGGTGCGGTTGACTTTTTTCCCATCAATCTGCAACGACAAGATGAGATATTGCCCGGGGAGATGTTGGAACGGGAGCGGCTGGCCATCGGGTGAAACGAAGCGGAACGTGCGGACATCGGGTGTTTCCTTGACGATGCGCGCGATGCGCAACGGGCCGGACCAGAATTTGGGCTTGGCGGTGGAATCTGGCGATGGCTTGGGGCGGTTGCGATTGGGAATAAGCCGATACGCCAGCAGGATGGATAACACCGCCGCAAACGCGAGCGGTTTGCGGACATCGGCCTTGACCTGCATGTAGTAATGGATGACGCCGGCGATGGCGGCGACATAGGTGAGCCGGTGAAGCGCTCGCCAGCGTTTGCCGCCAAGGCGCTTGATCATGGCGTTGGTGGAGGTGAGGGCGAGGGGAACCATGGCCAAGAGGCCGGTGATGCCGACGAGCAGATATTTGCGCCTGAGCATTTCGTGCACGGTGCTGGAAACGCTGAACGACCGGTCGAGGCTGAAGAAAATCAGAAAGTGCAGCGAGGCATACGTGAAGGCGTAGAGGCCGAGCGTGCGCCGGGAAAAAATGAGCCAGTTCCAGCCGGTGATTCTCCGCAACGGCGTAACGAGCAAGGTCAGCATCAAGAAGACCAGCGCGAGCATGCCGGTGGTGAGGATGATGAAATTTACCGGGTTGGCGCCCAACTGATGGTGGACGGAGTCCCAGGCCAGCAGGACCAGCGGCACGCCGGCATTGACGAGCACCAGCAGCTTGGTGAAGCGGATGTCGTTTTCCTTCATGACGGTTTCGCCGGTTAGAAATTCGCGCGCAAATCCATGCCGGTGTAAAGGCTGGCCACCTGGTCGGCATAGCCGTTGAACATGAGGGTGGGTCGGCGGCCGGATTCGCCGATGCGCTGCTCGGTGGCCTGGCTCCAGCGCGGATGATCCACGTGGGGATTGACGTTGGCGTAGAAGCCGTATTCGTCCGGCGCGTATTCGCTCCAGGTCGTGCGCGGTTGCTCCGCCACGAGCTTGATTTTGACGATGGATTTGATGCCCTTGAAGCCGTATTTCCAGGGAATGATGAGGCGGATAGGCGCGCCATCCTGGGGCGGTAACTCGTGCCCATATAGTCCGCTGGCCAGGAGGGTCAACGGGTGCATGGCTTCATCCATGCGCAAGCCCTCGACGTACGGCCAGTTGAGCACCCGGGTTTGCTGGCCCGGCATGCGCTTTGGGTCGAGCAGCGTTTCGAAGGCGACATACTTCGCGCTACCGAGCGGCTCAACGACGTTGAGCAGCTTGGACAATGAAAACCCATCCCACGGAACGACGAGGGACCAGCCCTCGACGCAACGCATGCGGTATACCCGTTCCTCCGGCGGGCTGATTTTCAACAAATCGTCGAGGTCGAAAACTTTGGGTTTGCCCACGAGGCCCTCGACCGAGACCTGCCAGCCCTTGGTGTCGAACGCGGCGGACGCCGACGCAACGCCTTCCTTGTCGGTCGAGAATTCGTAGAAGTTATTGTAATGCGTGATGTCCTGGAGGGAGGTCTCGGGTTCATCCACGCGAAAGCCGGAGTTGTCGCCGGGCGCGGCGGCGGGCTTGGTCAAACCCTGGAGGGCGGCGGTGTTGACCTTGCCGCGGGCGGGATGCTTAAGGCCGCGATAAACGACGCCGGTGGCGACGGCGCTGGCGGCGAGGATGCCCGCGCGCATGAAGTTGCGTCGGTTAAAATAAACGGCGGGGGGAGTTATCTCGCTGGCGGCGATTTTATTTGAATCTTTCAAGGCGCGAACGGTCAGTTGAGCGACGGCTAAATATTAGCATAGTTTCTGGCAAAGGCCACCGGGTTGTGTGGCCATGGAAATAACGAACGCCAGCGCAATATGGATGCTCGGCGGTTTGACAGGTTCGGAAGCTGGAGTAAAATCGGGGGGGTGTGGGGAGGGTGTTCTTTGACAATCGAAAAAATGTGAGCCGTAAGCGGTGAGCTGTGAGCTGTTTTCCGGATCATTTGTCGTAAGTGGTTGATTTCCCGCATCTCTGAGTGCGAAATTCGGAGTGCGAAGTGCGGAATTGCCGGAAGTCAGGGACGGCAACATGCCGTCTCT
>DATMLG010000564.1:0-14386 GCA_035570675.1 Verrucomicrobiia bacterium
GACCCGCGCTGGGGCCGGACGGAGGAATGTTACGGCGAAGACCCGTTCTTCAACGGCACGATGGTGACGGCGTACGTGAAGGGATTGCAGGGCGACGATTCGAAATACTGGCTGACGGCGGCATTGCTGAAACATTTCTTCGCGAACAGCAACGAGAACAAACGGGAAAGCACGTCGTCTGATTTCGATGAACAGTTGTTTCGCGAGTATTATTCGGTGCCATTCCGCATGGGATTTGAAGACGGGGGCGCAAAATGTTTCATGACGTCGTATAATGAATGGAACCACATTCCCTGCACCGTGCAACCGGTGATCCGGAGTGTGGCCATCAACGAATGGGGCGTGGACGGGATCATTTGCACTGATGGTGGCGCCGCCACCAATTTGACCAACCCCGCGCGCCAGCATTATTACACGAACAGCGTTGAGGCGGCGGCCGGGCAGGTGAAGGCCGGCATCAATCAGTTTCTCGACGGCATTTCCACGAACGGCGTCCGCAAGGCGTTGGAACAAAATCTTCTGACCGAAACTGATCTGGATCAAAACATCAAGGGCACGTTGCGCGTTTTCATCCGGCTGGGGCTGCTGGATGCGGTCACCAATAATCCCTACTCGGGCATTGGCGCGGCGGGCGAGCCCGAGCCCTGGCTTTCAGAGAAGCATCAATCGCTTGCCCGGCTGGTGACGCAAAAATCCATCGTACTCCTGAAGAACACGGACAATTTCCTGCCGCTCGACAAAATGAAGTTGAAATCCATCGCGGTCATTGGTCCGCGGGCGAACGAGGTGTTGCTCGACTGGTACAGCGGCACGCCGCCATACAAGATTTCGCCGCTGGAAGGCATCAGCAACAAGGTGGGCGCCGGGGTCACGGTGAATTTCACCACGAACTACGACAGCGCCGAGACGGTGCGCCTGGCCAAACTGTCCGACGTCGTGATTCTTTGCGTGGGGAACAATCCCATCGGCGTGCCGGATGGTGCGTGGGGAAAAGTTTCGGAGCCCAGCGAAGGGCGCGAGGCCGTGGACCGGAAAACCATCGCCCTCGAACAGGAAGGTTTAATCAAACGAGTTTATGCGGCGAACCCGAAAACGGTCGTCGTCCTCATTTCAAGTTTTCCCTACGCCATCAACTGGACGCAGGTGCATGTGCCGGCGATCGTGCATCTCACGCAATGCAGCGAGGAACTGGGCAACGCGCTCGCGGATGTGCTGTTCGGCGATTACAATCCGGCGGGGCGGCTGGTTGAAACCTGGCTGAAGTCCGACAAGCAACTGCCGCCGATGATGGATTACGACATTCGTGACGGACGCACCTACATGTATTTCAAGGGCGAGCCGCTTTATCCATTCGGTTTTGGCCTGAGCTACACGACCTTCAAGTATTCAGACTTAAAAACGAGTTCACCGACGCTGGCGAAGGACGGCGAGATCAATGTCAGCGTGGATGTGCAAAACACGGGGACGCGGGCAGGCGAGGAAGTGGTGCAGTTGTATGTTAGGCATGAGAAATCGGCGCTGGAACATCCGGCTCAGGAATTGCGCGGATTCAAGCGCATCGCGCTGGCGCCCGGTGAAACCAAGACGGTGGACATGCGATTGCCGGCGGCTTCGCTGGCTTACTGGGACACGGCCGCGCATGCATTTGTGGTGGAGGCCGGCAAGTTGGAACTGCGGGTGGGCGCGTCGTCCGCTGACGAGCGTTTAAAAACCACTATCGAAGTGGAGTAACAGAACTTGCCGGACTTTTGTTACGGGAGGGCCAGCCGATAAAACTTGTTGCCGGTGGCGGCCGGGTCCGGGATGACGTATTGGCCGGCGGCGACACCCGGGTTGCAGGACATGGGCGTCCATGAGCCGGGAGCGGCGGGAAAGGCGGTGGTGGACTGGAGGGTGCAGCCGTCAAAATTGGTGGACCAGAAAAGCACGGGATGATTTGCCACGAGGGTAATGCTTACTGCGGGGGAAGGGCCACAGGGCGGAAGCGCGCACAAGGCGCCACATGACGCGCCGGTGCAGGCGGCATTGTGCAGATTGCCGGAGGCCATCACCAGATTGTTGGTGGAGAAGCTTACGGTCGCAATGTTTGCGTGGCTGCCATCGATTTCGTTGTTGGCCAGATCGCTGCTGCTCCCGAAGGAATCAGCCAGAAGGGTGTTGGCCACGCAAACCGTGGCGATGGACGCGGAGCCGTCCTCAATCTTGTTGCCGTAGGCCAGATTGTAAAGCGCGCCGCCATTGGCGCCGCCCGTCGGCACCTCGGTCAGGACAGGGTTGTCCTGGGAATCGAAGGTAACGGTGGCGGTTGACCCGGGAATGGTATAATTGGAAATGATGGTGGAACTGGTGAGCGATACGGAGCCATTTAGATTGAAAATAGCACCGCCATAGGCGCTGCCGCTCACGCCACCGTAAAGGATGGAGATGCCTTGGGCATCAAAACCGTTCCCGCCCTGCGCGGCATTTGCGGTCAAGGTGCAATTGACGAGGGTGAGTGAACCGCGATGATTGAAGATCGCGCCCCCCAGGCCGCCGCCGCCGCCGCCGCCCTGGTCTTCGGGATTGCCATTTCCGGCGGCAAAGCCACCCATGCTGCCGCCATTGCCACTGCCGCCACCGGCGGCAAAGCCGCCCGCTCCGCCGGAATTACCGCCACCACCACCGCCGCCGCCAAAGCCGCCGCTGCCGTCGGTGCCATTGTAACTGCCATGTGCGCCGCCGCCGCCGATGCCGCCGCCACCAGCGCCACCGTTTTTGCCGCCGAAACCATAGGCGCCGCCCTTGCCGCCGCTGCCCGCGTTGCCGAGATAACCACCGTTGCCGCCGTCGCCGGAACGGGCGAGTTGTCCCAGGCCGCCGCCGAGGCCGCCGACGGAGGATGTGGCCGCCAAGCCGTTGTCACCCGGCAGAAAGCCGCCGCCGCCACCACCACCGGTGGCCGCGCCGTTGCCACCATGACCGCCGACTCCAACAAAGGACCCACCGAAACCGCCGCCTTGGAAGCCGCTGGCGTCCTGACCCATGCCACCGCCGCCTCCCGCCGTGCTGTTGGTAAGGCAACTGCCACCTATCGCGGTGCTGCCGGTGATGGTCACGTTCGTCAATACGAGCACTCCTTGGTTGAAGAGAGCGCCGCCCATTCCCGCGCCGCCGCCGCCCTGCCCGACGCCGTTACCGCCTTGGATCGCGCCGCCGCTGAGGGTGAGATTCACCAGCGCCAAAGCGCCGGCAGGCAGGCCCGCGCCGGCTTTCGCGTTGTATGAGAGGCCGCCGGAAATGTAGAAGAACCGGAAATCAGGCGAATTGGATCCGCGTTGAATGGTTGCGCCCTGGCCGTTGATGGTGAGGCTGCCGCTGATTTGGGGCAGTCCGTTCGGCCCGTACTCCCAGTTGTCCGGTTTGGTGAGCATGTAAATGCCATTCGAAAACAGATTGATGGTGCTGGGCGAGCCGCAAGCATTGGCGGACTTGATGGCATTAACCAACTCCGCGACGGCGGCGGCGTTGTTGACGGACGGATCGCAGGAAAGGTTAAGCGCGGAGGCCGGTCTTGAGGCAAAGGCGCACAAAGCAAGCGCGCAAAGGAGGAATGCGCGACGGGCGGTGAGAGGGGCAGTGAGCGGAAGAGGGGTTATCGCGCGGGTCGCAGATAAATTGCAATTCATTGACGAAAACCTTCCCATGTCCCCGGTGCGGAGGAAAATCGAATCAATACGGAGCGCAGGTCGGAACAAGTACGGAAAATCTTTGTGGGACGGAGGGGGACGGGCTGGTGCGTGGCAGCAACAGGCGCAATTTGCGCCGCCGCCGGCCAAATTAACCGTTTGCGTACGGGCGGGAATGAGGGCAAATTTCAAGCAGAGCAAACAGCCTGTTTCGAGCAACGGATGTTCGGCAGGCCAACCGATCAAAGGGAAAGAGATATTATGGCCCAGGCAATCATGGATCCCGAGGAAGTGCGGCGCTTCGCGCAGGAATTGAAGAAATTCAACGCCGATCTGCAAAACGGGATGGCGTCATTGCAGGCGCGGTTCGCGGCGCTGAGCGACACCTGGCAGGACCAGGAGCACCAGAAGTTTGCGGAGGAATTCAAGCAAACGATGAAGGCGCTGAAGAAATTTATCGAGGTGTCGAACCAGCATTCGCCCTTCCTGCTGCGGAAGGCCCAGCGCATCGAAGAATATCTGAACCAGCATTAAGCCGTTCTGCTGTCCACATGTCGCAACGCGCGAAAATCACATCCGTGGAGGCCATCCAGGCGTTCCGCACAAAACTGCTGATCTACCTCAGCAAGGCGCGGCCGGCGCTGGAGGAGGCGTCCAGCGAGGTGATGCGTGTCCGGGTGTGGATGGAGATGGAAAAGCGGCCCTACTGGATGAAACAATTCCTGGTACGCAGCCAGAGATTGGAGGAAGCGGAGTCGGTCTTGTTTGCCGCCAGACTGTCCAGTGTGGGAAAGGTGTCCGCCGCACAACAGGGCGCCGTTCAGAAGGCGCGTGCAGCGGTGACGGAGGCCGAGGAGAAACTGCGGGGCCTCGGGCGGTGGCAGCGCGACTATGAGAAGAGCACCGGCCCGCTGCTGAAGCAGTTGGAGAAGCTGGACAACCTGCTGGCCCTGGACATTCCCAACGCCGTGGCCTATCTCAACGAGGCGATTGACACTCTGCAAAAATACGCCGATCTGGAAGTTCCATCCGGCTCAATCAATGGGTCGGCGCCCTCCGGATCAGAGACGGCGGAAACCGGAGTGCCGGAAGCCGGGAAGGAGAAAGCATGAGTCTGCGTCCTGCGGCAACCAGGCTGACGGCTGTGACCCGCGAGCTGTCGAGCCATTGGGGACAGACGAAGAATTTCTGGCATGACCTGAAAAGCCGGGAGTTTGAGAAGAAATACCTGGAGGAGCTGATTCCGACGGTGGATCGCACGGTTGCGCTTATGGAGCAACTGGATAAACTCCTGTCCCAAATAAAGCATGATTGTGAGTAGCAACCCGGGGGTCGAAGAAACGCTGGAACTGGCCAACCGTCTCAAGGGGACGGTCCAGGAGTTCGCCGCGCGCGAGGCGCAGTTGAACCAGGAGTTCCGCGTCAAACTCGCCCGCGAACGTCTGCGGCAGGAGGAGGCGGCATCCGGCGAATTGAAGCGGCTGGAGGAGCAGCGGGAACAGGCGGAGGCCGGCTTCCAGACGGCAAAATTGGCGGCGGAAACATTGCACGAGCGGCGGAAGGCCCTCATCACCCGCGCCCGCACGACGAGCAAGGAGCAGACGCTGAAACGAATCGAGGGCAGGACCGGGGCGCAGAAATACGAATTGCAAAAGCAGCTCATGCAGGCGGAGCGCGAACGGGACGGTGCCCTGGCCCATGCGGCCGCCACGCGCGACCAGTTCAAGAACGATCTCGCCGTGGAGCACGAGAATCTGGTCGGACTGGAAAAAGCCGCCCGCGGGGCGTTCCGCGGTTACGGGAAATTTAGAAGGCAGCTTGCGCGCGCGGGCAAAAGAACCGGGACGGAGGCGATGCCCGACGGTACCAGGCTCGTTGACGATATTCGCGGGCTGCTCAAGGAGGGCCGCACGGAACTGGAACGTTTTCGGAAATTGCCGCTGCCGTTGATATTCAGTTTTCTGCCGCCAGGGCTGTTGTTGCTGCTTTGCATTCTGGCGGCGCTGCCCTGGACGCTGGAACAGATGCAGATTAAATCATTTTGGGCGGCGTATCCGGCGGGAACCGGGGCGCTCATTGCGGGGATGGCGGCGGTGGTCGTATTGGTTTTGCATTTTCTTGGAAAAATGGGCGGGCTGGTCGGGGCGGCGCGGATTGCCGCGGCGCTGGGCAAGGCGCGGCAATTGGCGGACACAGGTTTCGAAATGTCGGACACGTGGTATCAGCAGGAGGTCGGGAGGATTGAGACGGGGTTCGCGGAGGGCACGGCCACAATCGACCAGGATTTGAAGCAGGCGCTGAAGGAAAACTGGCAGATGAAGGGCAATTTCCGCGAAACCATTGACGAGAAGACCGTCCGCATCACGCAGCGCAACGAGGAGCTTTATCGGGCAAAATTAAAGCGGCTCGAAGGCGACCACACACAAGCCGCGGGCCGGCTGCGCGAAGAAACAGAGTCAAAACAAACCGAGGCCGCGAAATTGATGGCGGCAGCGGAGGCGGCCGGTCACGCGGAGAATGAACTTGCCTGGGCTGCGCTGGAAAAAGAATGGGCCGGCCGGATGGGGCCGATTTACACGGCAATCAACGAAGCCAATGTCGTGGCGGAAAAACTTTTTCCGCCGTGGACACCACGGGTTGTGGAGAATTGGACGCCGCCGGCCAGCTTCTCGCAGGCGGCGAAGTTCGGACGGCTGGACGCCGACGTGACAAAAATGTGCGAAGCGATGCCGAAGGACCGTCGGCTGGCGCTGCCGGGCCCGGCGCAGTTTTCATTGCCGATGCAACTTTCGTATCCACGTGAAGGCTCGGTGCTTTTCGAGATGGCGAATGCCGCCCGTGAGAACATGATCGGTGCGCTCAACAACGTTATTCTGCGGCTGCTGGCGACGGCGCCGCCGGGACGCCTCAACTTCACCGTCATTGATCCGGTGGGCCTCGGCCAGAACTTTGCGGGCATCATGCATCTGGCGGATTACGAGGCGCAGATCATCAACAGCCGCATCTGGACGCAGCCGCAGCAAATCGAGCAAAAACTGGCCGAGTTGAACGAGCACATGGAGAAGGTCATCCAGATGTATCTGCGGAATGAATATGAAACCATCGCCGAATACAACGAACAGGCGGGGAACATCGCCGAAAAATATCATTTCCTGGTGGTGGCGGATTTTCCCGTTAATTTCAGTGAAACTGCGATCAAACGTTTGTTGAGCATCGCGGCGAGCGGGGCGCGTTGCGGGGTTTACTCGCTCATCCATTGGGACCAGCGCAAGCCGGTGCCCCAGGACTTCGTGCCAAAAGATCTGCGCAAGAGCAGTGTCTCCATCACCGCGCGGGGAAATGAAGTCACGCTGACGGGCAAATTCATTCCGGGCACAAGCCTGACGCTTGACACGCCGCCGCCGGCGGACCTGGCCACGGAATTTGTCCACAAGCTTGGCCGCAGCAGCCGCGATTCGAGCCGGGTGGAAGTGCCGTTCGATCAAGTCACGCCCACGCCCGGCGAGGTGTGGACGCTCGACACAACCAGCGAATTGCGCGTGCCCATCGGGCGCACGGGCGCAACCAAGCTTCAATATCTGGCCATTGGCAAGGGCACCCGCCAGCATGCGCTTGTCGCCGGCAAAACCGGTTCCGGCAAGTCCACGCTGTTCCACGTCATCATCACGAACCTGGCGCTCTGGTGTACGCCGGAGCAGGTGGAGTTTTACCTGGTGGATTTCAAGAAGGGCGTGGAATTCAAATGCTACGCGGCACGTCGGCTGCCGCATGCGCGGGTGGTGGCCATCGAGAGTGATCGCGAATTTGGCCTGAGCGTGCTGCAGCGGGTGGATGACGAACTGCGGCGGCGGGGCGATTTGTTTCGCAAACTGGGCGCGCAGGACATCGCCGGCTACAAGCGCGCGGGTGGGACGGAGGCGATTCCGCGATCGCTGCTGCTGATTGACGAGTTCCAGGAATTTTTTGTGGAGGACGACAAGGTGTCGCAGTCGGCGTCCGTGCTCCTGGACCGAATTGTGCGGCAGGGACGCGCGTTTGGGATTCATGTGGTGCTGGGCTCGCAGACTTTGGGGGGCGCATACACGCTGGCGCGGACGACCATCGGGCAGATGGTGATCCGCATCGCATTGCAATGCAACGAGGCGGACGCGTATCTCATCATGGATGAGAACAATCCCGCGCCGCGGTTGCTGTCGCGGCCGGGCGAGGGCATTTACAATGACACAGCCGGGAGCGTGGAAGGCAACAGCCCATTCCAGGTGGTCTGGCTGCCGGACGAAGTGCGCGACCGTTATTTGGAAAGCGTTCGCCAACGCGCCGACCACAGCGCAAAGTCCTATCCCGGTCCGGTCGTTTTCGAGGGCAACGCGCCGGCGGACATACGAGAAAACGAGGAACTCAAGGCATTGTTGGCGGCGGAGGCGGTCGCCAAGGCGCCGGTGTCTGCGCGGGTGTGGCTGGGCGCGCCCAATTCCATCAAGGGACCGACGGAAGCAGAATTTCACCGGCAGAGCGGGAATCATCTCATCATCATCGGCCAGCGCGAGGAAGCGGCGCTGGGCATGATGTCCATTGCGCTGGTGTCGCTGGCGGCGCAGTATCCCAAGGGCGCGGTGCGGTTTGTTTTATTTGACGGCAATCCACCAGGCACGCCCGCGCGTGAATATCTGGAGCGTATCATCAAGGTGATCCCGCATGAAGTGACGGTGGTCAAGCCGAACGATCTGGCAGACGTGATGAACGGGCTGGCCGGGGAATTGAAAAAGCGGGGAGGCGAAGCGGACGCGAACTCGCCGGCGGTGTTTCTGTTGTTTCACGGTTTGCAGAAGCTCAACAAGCTGCGGCATGAGGAGGATTTTGGATTTGCGGGCGGGGAAGAGGCGGCGGCGAGCCCGGGCGCGCAGTTGAACGAGATCATCACCGAGGGCGCGAGCCGCGGGTTCCATGTGCTGGCGACGTTCGACACGTATAACAACGTGAACCGTTCGCTGAGCCGGAAGGCGCTGACGGAATTTGAGATGCGGGTGCTGTTCCAGATGAGCGTGAACGATTCGGCCAGTTTGATTGACAACCCCAAGGCGAGCATGCTGGGGCTGCACCGGGCGCTGTTCTATAACGAGCAGCAGGGTTATCTGGAAACGTTCCGGCCGTACGCGCTGCCGGATGACGCGTGGATCGAGGAGGCGGGGAAGAGTTTGAAGCGGCTGACGGGCGCTTAATTTTGAAATACAGGGCTTATGGATAAACTATTGCCGTTTGCATTCATACTTCTGTTTGCGGGTTGCATTGGCGGCATGATTGCCCAGCAGATCTTCTACTCGCGGTTGCGCAAACTTCACACGGCGACCTGGGAGAAGCTGGGGAAGCCGGTGATCATTCTCAATGCTGGAATGCTGGGTTCCATCCAGTTCATCAAGTTTTTGTGGCGCCGGGAGTACGAATCGTTGCCGGACCGGAGGACGGTGGCCTTCGCCCGGTTCCTGCGGGCGTATTTGATTTGTTTCGCGTTATTATTTGTCCTGATTATTCTGACGCTCGCCCTCGCGACGAAGCGACACCGGTGAACTTTGGGTTTGCCGCCGGTCAGGATCCAAACTGATCCCCCTTCTCCTTGAACAGGATGTTGAACGTGGTCAGCGAACCGTAGCTCTTCGTGATGTATTGCTGCATTTCGACTTTTTCGCCGTCGCTGAGTTTTTCGTGGGCGTTGATCTTCTGTTCGAGGACGCGGAGGTTGTTGCGGACCATCACGATTTTGTGAAAGAAGGTTTCAAGCAGGACCTCCTTGGGCTGGAGCGCGGTGTCGGCGGGATGCATCACAAGACGGCCGCCGTGCCAGCGCGCGCCGAGTTGTTCGACAACGGTGTCCGGCTTTTCCAAACCGAGTTCGCGGACAGTGGCGCTGACGGTTTGATTGATGAATTGCGAGAGCGGCATATCCAGGCCGGCGACGGCGGCATGCGGTTCGGCCGGTTCCAGGCCGCTGGTTTCGGGCGCAACGGTGCGTTTGGTGTTGTCCTCAAACAAAATGTCGGCGGTGTGCTCGGCGATGGTTTTGACGGCGCCAACGCCGTATTGCGGATGGCGGACTTTCTGGCCTATGTGGAGGGCTTCGATCTTCATTGGGGAAGGCTATAAGGAAACCATGAAGGAAGGAAGGCCGGAAAGCGGAGCGACAAGCTGAAGCCGGAATCCAAAGCATGACACTTTTCGATTGCCGGGAATTGTGCCGTGGTTAGGCTGACGGAAACGATGAGCGCACGGCAGGCGATTTACCATGAACGGCTCGGCTTCGAGCGCGAATTGTGGCAGCAGGGATTCACGCAGGTGGCGGGCGTGGACGAGGCCGGGCGCGGGCCGCTGGCGGGGCCGGTGGTGGCGGGTGCAGTGGTGTTTCCGCACGGCTGGCTTGGCACGGGATTGCATCCCGAATTGCGCGAACTCAACGATTCCAAGCAGCTCACGGAGATCCAACGAGAAAAATATTTCGACATCATCACCGCGCATCCGGACATCCGCTTCGGCATCGCCACGGTGGACGCGGAGATGATCGACCGGATCAATATATTACAGGCGACGCATCAGGCGATGAATCTCGCGCTGGCGCAATTGCTGCCGACGCCGGAGCATGTGCTGGTGGACGGGCGGGCGGTGAAGACGATGCGGTTTCCCAGCACGCCGCTGGTGAAGGGCGATTGCCGGAGCTATTCCATCGCCGCCGCGAGTGTGCTGGCCAAGGTGACGCGCGACCGGTTGATGCGGGAATATGACCGCGCGTATCCGGGCTATGGCTTTGCCGAACACAAAGGTTATGGGACGGTGCAGCACCTGGCGGCGATTGCGTCGCTGGGACCAAGCCCGATTCATCGGCGGAGCTTCGCTCCGTTGCGACCGGTAGCGAAGGAACTGGAATTATTTGGATAATGGGCTGCAGATGATGTGAGGCCAACTGAGGAATGTTCTGATGAATACACGTCCACTTTTCATTGCTACAGAGCGCTTTGATCCTTCTGATGGTGCACGCTGGGCCGACTATCTTAACTTCGCAAAAATTCCTGGCTTAAAAGAAGTTGTGAGTCTTGACACATTGCTTTGCCGCCGTCTTATAAATGATCTGATCGATGAGGATTGGCCGCATATCGTCAACGAGGATTTCCGCCTTCATTACTTTCTCGACCTTGATTATCTGATCAAACGTGTGGAGCACGTTCGTAGACGAAACATTTTGGGTCTTTATCACAATACAGAAACCCACATTGCGACCCCTCCAGGTCAGGGTAACTTTGTTTTTATCGGATATGATTTGATTGAAGAGGCAACGCAAATCAGCGCGCTGACAAATTGCGGTGGCTTTCCAAATGCGTTTTCCAATGAGGAGTTAAATGCGTGCGGATTGCTGCCGGATTTCACCCAAGCCTCCACTGTGCGCTTATTGCTGGCGCAACGTTATCCTAAGGAACATCACGCGCAATGCGAACTTTACGCGATTTGGAGATTGAATGAGACTCAATAAACCGGAGCCTGCATCGACTTCCACCGTTTCACGATCCATTTCTATCAATAAGTTCCGAATGAGTATGTGGGAACGCATAACTCGCCACGCGGGAAACCGCGACCGGAGAATCTGCGGCGCGGGGAGATTGACCTGGTTTTTCGCAACGGCGATTGCCTCATTTATTTTAGCTTTACTTGTTGCATCCAAATGCGCCAAATCCTCGCTGAACACCCCGTAATATGAAAATGACATTACTGCCCACCTTGTTTCTGGCTTCATTGCTGGCATTTATGGCCGCGCCTGCCGAAGGCGCCGGCGGGAATCTTAAAACTCACGTCGAGATTTATCTGACTGCCAGGGACACGGGACAACGGTTGGCCCGGGCGGAGGACGAGGAACTGGCGGATTCTTCGCCAGTGAGTGAGAAGGAAGAACATATCTTCGTGGACCCCGCAAAGACCTTTCAAACCGTGCTCGGCATTGGCGGCGCCTTGACCGATGCGGCGGCGGAAACTTTCTACAAACTTCCCGCAGCAAGGCAGCAGGAGATATTAAAGGCATATTTTGATGCGCAAACCGGCATCGGTTACACGCTGGGACGAACCCACATCAACAGTTGCGATTTTTCCAGCGAGAGTTACACCTACGTCAAGGAGGGCGACCGGCAATTGGACAGCTTCGACATCGCGCATGATTTGAAATACCGCGTTCCGTTCATCAAGGCGGTCATGGCGGAAGCCGGAGCAAGCTTCACCCTGTTCGCCAGTCCCTGGAGTCCGCCCGGATGGATGAAGGACAATGGCGACATGCTTCACGGAGGCCGGTTGAAACCGGAATACTATGAATCGTGGGCGCGCTATTACGGCAAGTTCATCCGCGCCTATGAAAAGGAAGGCATCCCCATCTGGGGGTTGACCGTGCAGAACGAGCCCTTGGCGAACCAGACCTGGGAATCCTGCATTTATTCAGCCGATCAGGAGCGCGATTTCGTCAAAAATTATCTTGGCCCGGCCCTGCGCAGCGCCGGTTTGCAGGACAAAAAGATTATTATTTGGGATCATAATCGCAGTCTGATGTATCAACGCGCATCAATCGTTTTGGACGATCCGGCGGCCGCCCAATATGTCTGGGGCGTCGGCTTTCATTGGTACGTGGGCGATAATTTTGACAACGTGAGACGCGTCAAAGAAGCCTATCCGCAGACACATCTGTTGTTCACCGAGGGCTGTAACGGACCCTTTGACTTCGGCAAGATCAACGATTGGAATTGGGGTGAGCTTTACGCCAATTCCATGATCCACGACTTTAACAATGGCGCCGAAGGCTGGACGGATTGGAACGTGTTGCTGGATGAAAAGGGCGGCCCGAACCACGTCAAGAATTTTTGCTTTGCGCCGATCCATGCCGATACCAGGACCGGCGAGCTCTTCTACATGAATTCCTATTATTACATCGGCCAGTTTTCAAAGTTTGTCCGACCAGGTGCGAAACGGATCATCAGTTCATCCACCACGGATCATTTGCTGACGACCGCCTTTTTGAATCAGGATGGGAAAATCGCCGTGCTGGTGCTCAATCTTTCCGACAAAGCGCAGCCATTCAAGCTTTGGTTGGGTGGAAAAGCCGCTACGAACAACAGCCCCGCTCACTCAATCATCACGTTGATTGTATCGTAGTTTGGAAAGATTTGATTGACGAAGTCCCTCCAAGGCCGGGCGCCGCTGGCTTCACTGTCTCCACGGATCCTTCCTGTTTAGGAGCAACCCATGCTGCTGCCCGGTCAATAGCCCAGGCGGAAGAACAAGGCGGAGTTGTCGTTGGAAAAGGTCAGAGTCGTGGAAATGTTTCCGCCGGCCATAACTTGTGCGTTGGTCACGGGAGACCAGACCGCTCCCGCACCCAGAACTGGCGAGGAATAAAGCATGAAATTCACAGCGGTAACGGGCCAGGACAAGGTCAGCGCGCCACCGGCCGTCGGGTAGCCCACGTTGAGGATTGGGAGCGGAGCAGCGGCGTACGCCTGGGCTGAATTGCCGCTCTCGCCATTCGCGTTCACAGCGGTGGCGACATAATAGTTGGTCATCCCGTTTGTGATGGCGGTGTCCGTGTAATTCGTGTCGCCAATCACCGTCGCAATGGTGGCGTAGGGACCGTTGCTGGAATTCGAGCGCTTGATATTGTAGCTGTCGGCGCCGGAAACCGGCAGCCAGTTTAACGCGATTTGTGCGACCGACGCCGTGGCGCGGAATCCGGCGGGCGCGGTGGGAAGCGTGATCGCCAGACTTTCGCTGTTGAATGTCGCCGTGTCCAATTCGGTATTGTTGTGGGCCGTCACCGCCAGGCCGGCAAAGACATCCGGGGCCATCGGTATGATTTGTGAGCCGACTTGCGTCCAAGATGCGCCTTGGCTGGAGACGTAGCCCGTGAAGGTGTTTCCGCTGCGAACCAATTTCACCCAATAGGGAGCGGCGCCGGAGGAACTCGCGCTCTGGCTGGCCACGCCCGCAGTCGGACGCCAGGAAAATTGGGAGCCATTTTGCCCGGTTATGCACATGAACGCGTTGGCCGCGTCCTGGTTTAACGACTCCCGAATCATCACGCCGGCCTTGGCCCATGGATCGACGTTGTTGTTGGCGTTTTGCAAACCGGCCACCTGCGCAATCAAAGTGCAATCTCCGGAAACGGCGCGGAACGCGTAATGAAAGGAATCGGCCGCGTTCCATATGTCAATGCCGGAGCCGGACACGGAGTAGCTTCCGCCGGCGAATGCCGCCGCGCCCGGCCAGCCGATGTCCCCGGCGTCGCCGCTCCACAGCGTTGAGACGCCCACATCGCAATCCATGAATGATATTGGCAGGGTCGTGGTCAGCGGAGTGGCATTTGCCTGGGCGGAATTGGCGCTTTCACCGTTCGAGTTGACGGCGGAAACGGCGTAATAGTACGTGAGGCCGTTGGACAAGCCAGTGTCCAAAAAGCCAAGGGCGGTGGGGGAGGCAATGGTCGTGTAAGGTCCGCCATTGGTGATGGAGCGCTTGACGTTGTAGCTGGTGGCGGTCGGGGAAGTGACCCAGCTCAGGGCGATTTCCTGGTTGCCGGCGGCGGCCTGGAACCCGCTGGCCAGCCCGCGCGGGATCCCCGGCTGCGCGCCAACGACCATTTCGCCGGTAGGCTGCAGTGGGGGGCTGTTGGTGGGAAGGAATTCGACCCAAGCCAGATCGTAGCCCGG
>DATMLG010000565.1:0-18084 GCA_035570675.1 Verrucomicrobiia bacterium
TGAGGCATCAATTTATGACTCCGGAAAACTCGAAGGAAAAACCCAGTCCTGGCGCCGGTCCGTTAAGAATGACCCGCCGGCGTTTGCTGGGCTCCGCCGCCAGACTTGCCGCGCTGGCCGCCGCGTCGTCCATTTTGCCGCCGAACCTGCGGCGCGCGCTGGCGCAGGAACCGCCGCGCCAGGGTTCGTTGCGCGACATCAAGCATGTGGTGATGCTGATGCAGGAGAACCGTTCCTTCGACCATTATTTTGGGACGCTGGCGGGCGTGCGCGGTTTTGATGATCCGAACGCGCTGATCCTGCCCAACGGGAAGCCGGTCTTTTACCAGCCGGACCCGGAAAACCCGAGCGGTTATCTGCTGCCGTTTCATCTGGACACCCGCACGACGAGCGCGCAGAAAATTCCTTCGACCAGCCATTCGTGGCCGTGCCAGCACAGCTCCTGGAACGGGGGCAAGATGGACAACTGGCTGCCGGCGCATCGCAAAGTGGAGGGCGCGAAGGCGCCTTATGTGATGGGTTATCATACGCGGGCGGACATTCCCTTCCAATTTGCGCTGGCCGAGGCATTCACCATCTGTGACTCGTATCACTGCTCGGTGATGGGCCCGACGTGGCCGAATCGCATGTATTGGATGACCGGGACCATTGATCCGGAAGGCAAGGGCGGCGGCCCGATCATCAAGAACGAGGCGTTGGACGATGGCTACGACTGGCCCACCTACGCCGAGCGGCTGGAAGAGGCCGGCATCAGTTGGAAGGTCTATCAACAGGATGACAATTACGAATGCGACGTCCTGGAACTTTTCAAGGCCTACCGGGAAGCGGGGGAACAATCGCCCTTGCGCTTGAAGGGCCTGGCCCGCGGTCCCGAAGGCCGGTTTGAATACGATGCCCTCAACGACAAGCTGCCCGCGGTGTCCTGGATCATTCCGACCAGCTTTCAATCCGAGCACCCGGACTACATGCCGGCGGCGGGCGCGGCTTTCGTGGCCAGTAAAATCGATGCGATTGCCGCCAACCCGGAAGTCTGGGCCAAGACCGCGTTCATTTTAAATTACGACGAAAACGACGGGCTCTTTGACCATGTGGCGCCGCCGGTGCCGCCGCCCGGAACGCCGCACGAATTTGTGCGCGGAGTGCCGATCGGAGCGGGCTTCCGCGTTCCGTGCATCATCGTTTCGCCGTGGACGGCGGGCGGGTGGGTTTGCAGCGAGACTTTTGACCATACTTCGGTGCTGCAATTCCTTGAGAAATTCACCGGCGTGAAGGAGGAGAACATCTCCGAGTGGCGAAGGAAAACTTTTGGCGATCTGGTGTCCGCGTTTCGTTTTGATGAGGACAAGGCCGGGCCGCCGCAATTGCCCGATGCGCTCAGTCCCTACAGCATCGCGAAATATGAGGCGGGAAACCTGCCCGCACCCGAGCTGCCCGGCGCGGATCAAAAGCCGCCCGCGCAGGAAAAGGGAGAACGCAAACGTGTGCCGCGAAGCAAGGGCTGAGGGTATGATGGCGGATTAGGACGCGACACTGGCTCGCGAGCCGAATCGGCTGCGGATGTTACATTGAGGGGAATTGCGTATTACGGAATTGGGCCAGCGGAGACGCGCTTGGTTTATTCTTGATATTCATACCGGTATATAAACCACTCCGGCTCAATCGCAATAACATAAAGACCGCTAGCGACCAAGCCGCGCTCCTGGGGAAGTTTGTCGCTATCAAAACTATCAACCACATGCAACCTGTGTCCTCCACCATCAGTCATATGGCCCTTCGGAATGTAGAGCACTCCCCTATAATAATCTGAACATATCGCACAACCATGTCCCCAAAGTTCAAAGTCCACCGAGCCGTCTTCTCTGATTGTCACATCCTTGGCTCCAATTCTGCGAACGAGGTCGCGATATTCAGGAACGAGCCGTGTGTGAATCCCATCAATTTCTGCCATACCATCGGCCCCGACGCCTTTGGTGGAGCGATCATTTCGCAAGAGCGTAGCAAATCTAATATAGTCTGCCCGGTGCATCTCGAATTGCTTGCGCAGCCGCTGCTCGGAAGGAGGACCGTATTCCCACTCCGCCCAGGACCATAAGCTAACTCCGGCTAGTAAAAGCGCTATCGCTGTGAGACAGACTTTGAGTGCCCTCTTCATTCTTTACCTGAAATTTGTCATCCAACTTCACTTTTCTTTATCCACTTTAGAGCGAGGTGGCAATCCAAATTCCGAACAGGAATTGTTCGGCCCCGTCAGGGCCGGATGATTTACGGGCCTTCTACCGTGGGTTGAAACCCATGGCTATTCACGTTTGGCCCCGTTGGGGCCAAGGTGCCGGTGGTCGCGTCGGGCCGAGGCAGGAATCGGTTGACAAATGTCGGGGGCTGGAAGAGAGTGGCGGCGTCGGTAAGGGGCCTTCCTTTCGCGCAAGGCTCCGAGAAAAGTCAGTCCGGGTCCAAGGGCCAAAGTCCAAAGTCCAAACTGAAAACACAAGGCGCTCGTGCGCCCATTGATGATCGTGATATACAAGCAACGAGGCAGATGCAGAGATGTCAGGGACGGAGTGGAATCCGTCCCTACCATGCGCCCACCAAGAAAACGGCGGAGCGGGAATCCGGCGGGTAGAACACGATCCGCCTCCGCCGAGCTACGGCGTGACGAGTAAGACACGGTAAAACACAATAAAACACGATAATTGCAGATAATATTTTTTTGTGACTGTTTGTCTGGTGAAATTGGTACCGGGGCTTCGCCGAAGCCCAGTCTTTCTTAATTTATGCCCGGCGCGCAGTGGACTGCGCGCCCTACCCGGTATGGCGTATGCCCAAGTGGCTCGTTTCTCGCCGGTTAACGCCATTTTTGACGTTTTTAGGCCCGTTTCTCAGCCGGAAGGAATTGATTTCTCGCCGGTTATACAGATTTGCCCGGAAATTTTTTTCCACGAAGAATTCCAAGCTCAGCAGTCAAGACTAAACTGAAAAATCTGACGCTAAACGGGGCAGACAGTATGCCATTAGAAGGGTTCTTCGCCGGAGGCGGGCAGGGGAGCGAGGGGCTGGCGTTTCATAAGGCGCAGGGTCTCGCGTTGACGGAGCAAATTCACGCGCTCGTCATCGGCGGTTTCGGGCTGTTCGCCGCGCTGGGCGAGCACGGCGAGCTGGCGGTCAATGGACTGGTTGCGCAAGCGCAGGACGAGGTCGCCAAGCTGCTGGGTAGGATTGGGAATGGCCCGGTCTTCCGCGGTGGCTTCGGTGATCAACCGGCGCATGTCCGTGGTGGGACACTCGGTCAAAAATGCGGCCACGTTCTGCCAGCGGCCTTCCGCTTCCGCCACGAGACGCAGGGAAATGATTTCCCGCACCTGCGCGTGGTGAATCCAGCTGGGATCCAGATGGGCGCGCAGCCAGGCGGCGGTGTCTTCATGCAGCAAGGCGAGTTTGAGCAGCCAGAATTCCGGCGACGTGGGTCGCGGCATTTCTTCGGTCGCGGATTCGATGTCGGGCGGGACAATATCCGGCGACGCATTGACGGGCGCGGCGTTTTTCGAGCGACCGGCCTTCTTAAACTCGACGCGCATGGCTTCGGGCGAAACGCCGAGGCGCAGCGCAGTTTTTTGCGCGTAGGTGTCCACCATGACGACGTTGCCGGTCTTATGCACGGCCTCGGCCATGGCCTGCAGGATGGCGAGCCGGCCCTTGTCGGTGGTGGGGTCGTTCGTGGCGCAGAGGCGGTTCAAATAATAATCGAAGAAGCCCTCGGCATGTTCGATGAGTTGTTTGAAAGCCTCGCCGCCGGATTGCTTGATGAAGCTGTCGGGGTCGTGCGGCGCAGGAACGACCGCGACGCGGATGGACAGACCGGAGGCGAGCAGGCTGTCGAGCGAGCGCACGGCGGCGTTCTGGCCGGCGTTGTCGGAATCAAAACAGAGGACAACCTCGTCCACGTAACGTTTCAGGATGCGGGCGTGGTCGGCGGTGAGCGCGGTGCCCTGGGGCGCGACGATGTTCTGCACGCCGGCCATGAAACAGGCGATGAGGTCGAGCTGGCCTTCGCAAACAATGGCGCTCTGGGCGTCGAGCAGGACGCGCTTGGACTTGTCGAGGCCGAAGAAGACCTTGCCCTTGGTGAAGATGGGGGTCTCGGGCGAGTTGACGTATTTGGCGGTTTTCACCTCGGCGGAAAGCACGCGGCCGCTGAAACCAATCACGCGGCCCTGCTCGTCGCAGATGGGGAAGATGAGCCGCCCACGAAAACGGTCGTAATGGCCATCGGCGCCATCGCGGCGCAAGATGAGGCCGCCCTGTTCGACGAGCGCGAGGTCGTGGCCTTTGCTTCTGGCCCAATTAACAGTGTCGTCCCAAAGGTCGGGCGCGGCGCCGAGGCGGAAGAGTTTGACGGCTTCGGCGGAAACGCCGCGGCTGGCGAGATAATCGCGCGCGGCCTGGCCGGAGGCCTCGTTCGCGAGGGCGTTTTGCCAGCGCTGGGTGATTTGCTCGTGGATTTGGAGGAGGCTGTCCTTGAGATGGCGGCTTTGCTGCTGACCGGGATTGTTCTCGGTCTCGAGGGGGATTTTGGCGCGGTCGGCGAGACGGCGCACGGCGTCGGGGAAGGGGATGTTCTCGTATTCCTTGACGAAGGTGAAGACATCGCCGCCCTTGTGGCAGCCGAAGCAGTGGAAGATTTGCTTGTGCGGATTGACGTTGAAGCTCGGGGATTTCTCCTTGTGGAAGGGGCAAAGCGCGGTGAAGTTGGCGCCGGCGCGTTTCAGGGGCACGTACGAACCGATGACGTCAACGATGTCACTCGCGGCGCGAACCTGTTCCAGAGTTGCGGGGGTAAAGAATCCAGCCATGCGACGGAAACAAAAACCATTGCGTCAACGCAATGGCTTGTTCTATCGCGCCGGGGCGTGCAAGGCAAACCGTTAATCTTCCTTCTTGCGGGGCAGATCCTTGTGCTCCGACTTGGTGGAGGCGATGAGGAGAAATTCGGCGTTATTCTTGAGCAGACTGCCGAGGCAGGACTCCCTGAAGATCTGGATTTGCGCGGCGGAAAGGCAGGGGAAGAATGTGCTGCCATACATGTCCTCCTGGTAGGCCTTCGTGCTGGCGATTTCCTGCGCGCTGTAGTAGGGAGCATTCAAAATTGCGAGCCCCGCGAGCAGGATGCAGAGGAACCGTATCGCGCCACCGAGCATGCCCAGATAAAATTCCGCCCGGCCGAAAACATCGCTGCCGGTCAATTTCCCGCCCCCGAGCTTTTTCAGCATGGAAAAGGTGCATTTGATCATGATGGCCATGATGATATAGCAGGTGATGTAGCAGAAGAGATGGGACATTGGCGAGCTGTCGGCCAGCATATCGCCGAGAGGCCGGTAAGTCACGGCGCAGACGGCGACAATCGTCAGCCATTGGAGCATCGGCGTCAGTTCCACGGACATGCCGTTCTTGCGGCCCTGCCGGATGCCGAACATGATCACTATCACGACCATCAGGTCAAACCAGTTCAGCGGGCTGTGTTCAAGGCTCAACGATTTCATAAATGCTCAGATTCTGGACACTTTTTGAGTGTTCCCAGCAATAGTAAGCAAATTTCCGGCCAGTTTTGGGGCCGGGGCGGAAGCGGCGTGGTCTCAAGGATGGTCGCGCAGCCAGTAGCGGATCACCGTTGCCTGCGAGTTCTGCGGGTCCAGTTCCAGCACCTTCGCGTAATGCGGACGCGCGGCGGCGGGCCGGTGGAATTGCTCGGCGTAAAGGTTGGCGAGCGTCAAGTGCGCCATGGCAAGGTGTTGCGGGGTTTCGTCCGGCGAAGCGGCCAGCAATTTTTCCAATTCCTGGGCGGCGTCGATGACGTAACCGGCCTTGATCAGGGCGAGCGCGAAATTGAACCTGGCGTTGAAGGAATCCGGCTTGATGGCCAGCGCAATTTCATAGGCCAGCAGCGCCTGCGTCATGTCCCCCGAATCAAACGCCGCCAGTCCGAGATTGGATTGCGCCTCAAAAAAGGACGGGTCGGCCTGGGTCGCCGCGCGGTAAAGCCGCACGGCATCCTGCAATCGCCGTTCATGCTGCGCCTCGGCGGCCTGCGCGAAATATCGCTCCGCCTGCGTGCGATTGCCTTCCGCCGGTTTTGCGGGCGAGACATAATTATACCGCGCCACCCGCGGTGCGGACGCGGATGCCGTTCGCGAAGCATCGCCGGCATTTCCGTCGCTCGGGCCGGTCTCCGGCTGGGGCGTGGGCGTCACCACGGGTGTGGGTTCGCGATGGAAAGGGTTTATGCGCTGGAAAAATCCCGGCTTGGGTGTGTCGCCCGGGGCCGCGTCATCCACCGGAGGGCTGACGATGACACTGCCGTCAGACGTGGAGGTTCCGGTCGAAGTGGTTGCGGCGCGCGGGGCCGGTTGCGAATTTGCCGCCACGCGCACCGTCGGTTCGTCGTGCAATTGAACCGATTCGGGCGGGCTGGACGGGGCAGTGTCGGAATCCGATTCAACATTTCTGGTGTAGTCTGCTGCGGTCCCGCCTCGCGGGCTGTTGGTGACCGGAGCCGGCCGGCCGCCGTTCGACGCGGTTCTCGCCGGAACGGCTGCAAGTTCACCGACGGGATGCGCGGCCGCGTTCAATTCCTGCTCGAGCTGACGGGCGATGGCATTGACATCACCCCAGTTTGCGGGCTTGGGAGTCAGGGCGAGATATTCGTGGTATCTTTGAAGTGCCGACGGACGCTCGTTCTGATAACCCTGCTGCGTGATGGCCAAATTCAGGAGCGCGGGGGCGTAATTGGGCTGCTGCGCGAGCGCATTCTCAAAACAGGCCACGGCATCGCGATGGCGGTTAAGCTGCAATTCCACCAATCCCAGCCCGTTGAGCGCCTCAGGGTTGTTCGAACCGAGTTGCAGCGCCTGCCAAAAACATTTCTCGGCCGAGGCGGTGTCGTGCTGGCGCAATTCAACCGTTCCCAGCTTCACCCAGCCCGAGGGCGAATTGCCTTCGTGCAGCGTGAAGGCGGTCAATTCGTTTCGCGCCGCATCGAGCTTATCCGGTTGATTTTGCTCCAGCAGCAGGCAACCAAGGTTGTAATGCGCCACCACGAGGTCGTGATCGAGTTTCAACGCCTTCTGATACGCTGCTGCGGCGGCGTCCGGTTGACCTGCAAGGTGACATGCCAGCCCGAGATAATTCCATGCCTGCGCGTTGCCAGCCATCAACTCCGTGGCCGAGTTCAATTTCTCCACGGCTTCCGGGTATTTGCCCTCTTCCAACAGGTGTTTTCCCTCCAGCAACGCGCGCGGTCCCGGCGGCCCGCATCCTGCCGTCCACATCGCGGCAACCAGCAGCGCGAACATCAGGCTGCGGCGGCTAAGAGCCTGTCTGAAAATTCGGAGGGGTCCTGCGGCGGGGGATTTTGGCGGTGGCCAAGGCGGCGAGTTCCGAGCATCCCCGGAGCGGGCTGTAAGGAACGAGCCAACGTCGGCCACGGGCAAAAGACCCGCCGCCCGGAGGGTTTTCGGGCGAAAGGCCGTCTGGCTTCGTTGCTCCTCAGTCGAAGATCCGCCAGGGATATTCTTCCTCGTCGCCCCTCGCCATCCAGCCTTTCGCCCAAAAACAGAACTCCTCGGAATTTTCAGACAGGCTCTAAACAGGTTTTTGTTGGTCGCC
The DNA here is from genome assembly GCA_035570675.1 of Verrucomicrobiia bacterium. GTDB lineage: Bacteria > Verrucomicrobiota > Verrucomicrobiia > Limisphaerales > Pedosphaeraceae > DATMLG01. Next base: position 7,657 of record DATMLG010000565.1, read on the forward strand.
ATCCTCCGAGGTGGTAACATTCAGCGCTGCAAGTGTCAAGAAACGCACAGTCTAGCACGGGAATAGTACGCCGGGTCGCGCCATGGCTGGCCCTTTGCCTCTGTCAGCTCCTGCTTGCGCGGGCACCGGCCCAGGAACCGCTTGCTCCGGCCCGCGCCAACAACACATCGCGCGCGCGCGTTGTTATTGTGGAAGACCCGGACGCCACTTACGACCTGCAGCCGGTTGGCTACCGGATTCAAACCATGGTGGATCGGGGCATCACCAATCTCACCGGCAAAACCACCGTGTCCAACGCCTGGCTCAGCCTCGTCTCCACGAACGACACCGTCGGCATCAAGGTCTATTCCTCGCCCGGCCCGAACAGCGGCACCCGCCCCGCCGTTGCCGCCGCGGTCGTCCAGGGTCTCATCGCCGCGGGCCTGCCGCCCCAACAAATTGTCATCTGGGACAAGCGCGCCGTGGACCTGCGCCTTGCCGGCTATTTCGACTTCGAACAGCGCTACGGCATCCGTGTGCTGGGCAGCATCGAAGCGGGTTACGACGAGACCAACTTCTACGAAGCCGCGCTGCTCGGGCCGATGAGCTGGACGGATGTTGAGTTCAACCAGAAGGGGCCAGGCATGGGCCGGAAATCCTACGTCTCCCGCCTTGTCAGCCGGCGGCTCACGAAAATCATCAATGTCACGCCCATGATGCACCACAACGCCACCGGCGTTTACGGCAATCTTTTCAGCCTCACCATGGCCAGCGTGGACAACACGCTGCGTTTCGAGAACAACGTCGCCGAGCTCGATAAGGCCGTCCCGGAAATCTATGCGCTGCCGGTCTTCGGTGACAAGGTTGCCGGCGAACGCGTTGTCCTGACCATCGTGGACGCCCTCATCTGCCAGTATGAAGGCCAGCAGCAGGGGTTGCTCCATTACTCGACCGTGCTCAATCAACTCCGCTTCAGCCACGATCCCGTCGCGCTCGATGTCCTTTCCCTCCAGGAAATCAATCACCAGCGCGAACTGGCCGGCACGCCCGTGGTCAACACGAACATGGAACTGTTCAACAACGCCTCCCTCCTCGAAATCGGCGTCAGCGATACCAACCGCATTGATGTGACCCGGCTGCCTTGATTCTGGCGCGCTCAAAATTCCGCGCTTCGCTTTCACTCCAGCTCCCACCCCGGCAGAATGTCCGCGTTCACGGAAGTCTCTCCACCTCCCTGCAATAACTTCCGCTCCGCCAGCATCCCGATCATCGCCGCGTTGTCCGTGCAAAGATTCCGCTCCGCCAGCCGCAACGCCAGTCCGTTTTCCCGGCACGCCGCCGTCAGCGCGTTCCGCAATGCGCGATTGCACGTCACGCCGCCCGATGCCGTCACGCATCCCACGCCCAGGCGTTTCGCCGCGCGCATCGTCTTCGCCACCAGCACCTCCACGATCGCCGCCTGCACGCTCGCGCACAGGTCGCGCAATTTCTTTTCATCTTCCAGCGCCTCCGGATGGTCGCGAATATAATAACGCACCGACGTCTTCAATCCGCTGAAGCTGAAATCATCATTCGCCTCGCGCAACATCGGCCGCGGAAAATCAATCGCCTCCGCGTCTCCTTTCTCCGCCAGCCGGTCAATCTCCGGGCCGCCGGGATATGCCAGTCCGATCAGCTTCGCCGTCTTGTCAAAACATTCGCCGGCGGCATCGTCAATCGTTGACCCCAGCACCCGGTGCTTCAGCTCCGACTCCACATGCACCAGCAGTGTGTGCCCGCCGCTGACGATCAACGAAACATTCGGTTGGAACGCCGCAAAATCCGCCGCCATCGGCTCGCCGTTAATCCATGGCGAATACAGGTGCGACTCATGATGATGAACCCCCACGAATGGTTTGCGCAGCGCGAAGGCCGTGGCTTGCGCGGCCTTGAATCCCACCAGCAGCGCGTTGGGCAATCCCGGGCCCCGTGTCGCCGCCACGGCGTCCAACTGCGCGCTTGTCACCCGCGCCGTTTCCAGTGCGGTCCGCGCCACCGGCAATAGATTCCGCAGATGCTCCCGCGCCGCGAGTTCCGGCACCACGCCGCCGTATTCCGCGTGCAGTTTTATCTGGGACGACACCACGTTCGACAGCACCTGTCCGTCGCGCACGACCGCGACGCTGGTTTCGTCGCACGAAGTTTCAAAGGCGAGCAAAGTCATGCGCGGTGGTGGGCCGATTTCGCAATAAGGCAAACTGGCCGTTAGTGCCTTGATTTGAAATCAACTGCGCTTTTTTGAGGTTCTTAGCAGAAGCCAGAAGGCGGCAAAGACAATGGCCAATCCGCTCCAATAAATCAAAGTCCATGACGCGTTTCTGGAAAACGAACCCGGCTTGGTCATGGTCCCGATTGCACAAATCAGAAAAATGATGGAGGCACTAATTAGCAGGTTTTTCTGTTTGTTATTCACTTGTTCCCCGTGTCCGTTATTGGTTGGCCGACATGACCTTGTCGGTCTTGCTGGCGACGTTCTGGTTCGCCGGCGAACGCTTCGTGAAAATCAGCACGCCCTTCAACTCATCTTCCGCACGAGTCAGTTGCTCGTCCTCCACGTCCTTGATTTGCGCGCGGTCGCTTTCGCTGAGATTCTCCAGGCTCGGCCGCCGCCACTTCATCTCAATCGCCATCGCTTCCTCGTCCGGAACCGGGACGATGCAGTCCGGCGTGATGCCCTGGCCATGAATCACCTTGTGGCTGGGCGTGTAATATTTCGCGGTCGTCAGCCGGAGCGCGGAACCGTCGTTCAGCGGAATGATGCTTTGCACCGAACCTTTGCCAAACGTCTTTTGGCCCATGACCAGCCCGCGATGCAGGTCCTGGAGGCAGCCGGAAACAATTTCCGACGCGCTTGCGCTGTTGAAATTCACCAGCACCACCATCGGCATGCCGTTGAGTTCATCGCCGTGGCCGTCCGCGTAAAAGGTCTTTGAATCTGTGCTCGGATTCTGGCCTTCCGTGGACACCACCAGTTGCCGGCGCGGCAGGAACTTGGAACAAACCTCCACGGCCTGGTCCAGCAATCCGCCCGGGTTTCCCCGCAAATCCAGGATGAATCCCTGCATCCCCTGGTCTTTCAGCTTGTGAATCGCCGTTTCCAGGTCCGCGCTCGTCTGTTCGCCGAATTGCACCAGCCGCACGTAGCCAATCTTGTCCTCGCCCAGCGGAAATTCCTTCTTGTTGTTGATGTCCTTGACCATGTCCACCTTGATTTCCGCGCGCGTGAGCGTGTAGTCAATCTCCTTCCCCGTCGAGGGACGCAGGATCGAGATGCTCACGTCTGTGCCGGGGTCGCCGCGCAGTTGGTCCACCGCCTCCTGCAAGCCCAGCTTCTCCGCGCTCTTCCCGTCAATCTTGATGATGCGGTCGCCTGCGAGGATTCCCGCCTTCGCGCCCGGCGTGTCTTCCATCGGCGCCAGCACCGTCACAAAATTGTCCTTCATCTCAATCATGATGCCCAGGCCGCCGAACTTGCCCTCCGTGTCGCTTTGCAATTCGTTGTACTTCTCCGGCTCCATGAATTCACTGTGCGGATCCAGCGTGTTGATCATCCCCTTCAACGCGCCGTAAACCAGCTCCTGGTAGGTCAGCTTCTTGCCGTCCACGTACTCATGGCGCACCTTCTCCAGCACCGTCGTGAACAATTCCAGGCTCGGATAGGCGGCGTCCTTGTCCGCGGCGTGCGCGGAGGTCACGTAGAGGTGCACGCCCATCGCCAGAACCACCATGAGCGCCGCGGAAACTGTCCCAAAAATAATGCGTCTTTTCATAGGTCGAAACTTACTTCGCAATAATACTCTCACCTGCCCCGATTTGCAAGGCGCACCTTGGCTCTTCCCTGCGTATTTTTCCGGAGTTCCTCGTGGTCCCCCGAACCGGGCCCTTGTTTGGCCCGGTCCTCATTCGCCGAGGCGTTGCAGCAGCAGCTCCACGTAATGCAGGTCGTCCGGCACCGTCACCTTCGGATTCGGCGCCGTCCCCGTCACCAGCCTGACCGGATGCCCCGACAATTCGCACGCCGCCGTGTCGTCCGTCAGATGCCAGTGCTTCTCCCGCGCCAATGTCAGCGCGTGCCGGATGATTTCCACCCGGAACGTCTGCGGCGTCTGCACCGACCACAATTTCGCCCGGTCCAGCGTCTTGCTCACCAGCGCCCCGTCCGCCGATTCCTTGATCGTGTCCGTCACCGGCCGCGCCGCCACTGCCGCGCCCATTTCCTTGGCCGCATGAATCGTGGCGGAAATGATTTCAAAACTTGTGCACGGCCGCGCGCCGTCCTGGATGCATACAATCTCCGCCTCCGGCTTCAACGCCGCCAGCCCGTTCCAGACCGAGTCCTGGCGCTCCGCGCCGCCCGCCACCACCCGGAACGGCTTCGTCACCTTCGTCTGCACCGCCAGTTCCTGAAACGCCCCCTGCAACCCGTCGCGCACCACCATCACGATGTCTGAAATCTCCTTCGCGTGATCGAACCGCCGCCACGTGTGCGCCACCACCGGCAGCCCGGCGACCTCGAGGAAAAGCTTGTCCTTGTCCGGTCCCATTCGTGTCCCCCGGCCGGCCGCAACAATGATGGCGGAAACCATGGCGCAGATTTACCCGCTCCCCGCCCGCCCGTCGAGCGTAATGATTTGGCCCAGAACCGTGTAAATGCCTCGCGCCAGCGTCTGGGAGTGCGGCGGCTATTGCCCGTCCGGAAGGGCCGCCTCTTTTGAGATGAGTAATTGGATTTTCAAAGAACATAAAATCACTATGTGCCGCTATCGACTTTTATCGTCCGTTTCCCTTCCACTTCGCTCCTGATTTTTCAGTTTCAACTTGACTTCAAAATTTCTCATAACTCCCAAAAATTTTTTCCGGGCAAAACCGCGTAACCGGCGAGAAATCAATTCCTTCCAACTGAGAAATGGGCCTAAAAACGTCAAAAATGGCGTTAACCGGCGAGAAACCAGCCACTTGTGCCGACAGATCCCCAACTGGCGGGTAGACCAGGGTCATGGTTCGCAAGCCCTTGTTCAATCCCGAAGGGATTGTATCATTCGGCCTAGGGCTGAAACTCATCTTCCTTATGGATGCAGGCTTTGCCTGCCCCTGGGTAACACGGCAAAATGAATCCGCTACCCTGAAGGGGTTGCGGCACTCGATTCCTTCACGCATACGCGTCACAAAAAAATATTATCTGCAATTATCGTGTTTTATTGTGTTTTATCGCGGACCATCCGTCGGATTTTGTCCTTCCGAACTGCATCTCCCGACCGATATCGTCGCATGCCTCCGCGCCTGGTGGCAGTCCGGAAGGACCGTCTTCTCTGTGAAATCTGTGCCATCTGTGGCCAAATTCATCTTGGTTCCTTGGCTTCTTGGTTGTTCATCCTTTCCAATCAAAAATGTCGTCATGCCGTTCCTTTTTGTGGTGAACCGTCCTTTTCGGAGCCTTGCGCGAAAGGAAGGCCCCTTACTGACGCCGACATTCTCTGCCAGCCCCCGACATTTGTCAATCCCGACGTGAATCCGCGCGTCCGGCACTTGCATTTGGCCGTTGACCCCTTCTCCCCGCGGACTTAACCTCGCCGCGCAGCCGAAGGCCGGACCGGATTCGTGACACACGTCCGCCTCCGAACGCATTATTTTCACCATCTTTCATGTATTCGAGCTGCTGGGCGCGCTCGTTGGAATCGCGGCCGGGGTGGCCGTGGGCCGAAGATGGTTTGGCGTGGTTGGAATAATCGTCGGCGCCGTCCTTGGTCTTTTCCTCGGCTTCCTGGTTGGCAAAATCCCCTACATCATCGCCGTGCAGACACTCATTCGCAATTTGCACCGCTGCGATGTCGCCACCCTGCGCTCCCGTCTCAACAAGGAATATTATATTTCTCATCTCATCATCGCCGAACTGCTCCTGCGCGGTGAACCCATCGAATCCTTCCGCGGCTACGTCTCCGGCCTCCTCCTTTCTGATTCTCCCGACCGCCGCCGCTTCGGCAAGGAAGTCCTGCGCATCTGGCCTGACACCACCCAACCGCCTGCCGAGCCGGATGCGGTGAAATGAGGGAGCGTTCGGGCTGCCTCCCGAACCGCCGACCCTTGACATGAATCGATTAAAGTTTGAGACTTTACCCGGTTCACCGGCGGCAAATTCATTTAACGATATGAGAGGCAAAATCTATGCAGCGGAGGCTCTGGTCTTGATGCTGGCTGCCAGGACTTACGCTCAAGTGTATCAAACGAACGTGGTTGGTTACGTCAATGTGAACTTCACGACCGGGAGCAATCTCTTCAATAACCCGCTCCAAGTGACTGGTTCGACCAATACAAACGATCTAAATGACGTGTTTAATCACTCGTTTCCATCTGTCCCGGTGGGAACAACCGTTTCCCTATGGGACCCGGCCACTGCGGCATTTGAGACCAGCTCGGCCTTCACCAACGGTTCCTGGACGACGAACCTGATATTGCCGCCGGGGACGGGCGCCCTGGTGATTGCTCCATCGCCATTCACCAACACGATCGAGGGTGACGTGCTCGGCCACGATGGGAGTCCAAATATTGATCTGGACGTTCCTTTTCCCCCTCCGCCTTTATATATGGGCCCGAACGGATTATTTCTGCTCGGTGACAAAGCGCCAACCACTGATACGGGCACAAACATTTTTTTGAATATCGTCGGTCGCTTGCCGTTCGTCGGTGAACAGGTAATCACGCTTTCCGGAACCAACACTTATCTTGGAAACGGCGTCTGGGACTCGGTTCCGACTTTACTTGTGGGCTCTTCGGCTTTTTTAAATATCAAGTCCGAGCCGCCTCCATTCCTGATGATTGTTTATGAAAACGGTCAGACCATCGTATCGTGGCCGCCGACAACTTCGGTGTGGACGCTTCAAACCAACAACGATCTCACCTCCGGCACCTGGGTCAATTACGCCGGTACCATCATCAACAACTCGGTAACCAACTCGGATCCGACGGGGAATTTGTTCTACCGACTCACGTATCCTTAATGTTCCCGCGGAACATCCCGGGAACGGCCAACTCTTGTAAGGATGAGCCTCGGGTCGGGCGATGTCCCTGACCTCACAACTGTCGCCTGCCACGAGGTATTCACCCCGCAAACTGGCGGTCAGTTAGGGTTTCACCCCATGGGCGGAGAACGGCCTGACGAGTAAGATACGCCAAGATAATGACGGCAGACGTACCGCCCTCAAAAGAAGGCCGATGGCAGGCAGGAGCCGATTCATTTGCTGAAATGGCCCCGGCAAGAAAACACATATGAAATTGTCGCTAAAACCGCATCACCTCAAACGCTACAAGGACATCGCCCTGCTGTTGTGGAAGTATGGCACGAGCGATGTGGCCAAGGAATTTGCCAACGAGGCCGGCGGCGATGAAAAATCACCCTTGCCCGCCAAACCCGGCCAGCCCACGCCGGAAGAACTGGCCGATGACCTGGAAAGAATGGGACCGACGTTCATCAAATTCGGTCAGTTGCTTTCCGGCCGCGCCGATCTTCTGCCCGAACCCTATTTGAAGGCGCTCGCGCGTTTGCAGGACAAGGTCAAACCGTTTCCCTACGCCGAGGTGGAACAGATTGTCGCGAGCGAACTCGGAGTCCGCATCTCCAAGGCGTTCCGGTCCTTTGACGAACAACATCTGGCCGCGGCCTCGCTCGGACAGGTGCATCGCGCGTCCTTGCGCGACGGGCGTCCCGTCGTCGTGAAGGTGCAGCGCCCGGATATCCGCAAACAAATCACGGAAGATTTTGAGGTGCTTGAGGAAATCGCCGACTTTTTTGACCAACATACGGAAATCGGGCGCCGTTATCGTTTTGGAAAGATTCTCGCGGAATTCAAAAGCTCCATCTTGCAGGAACTGGATTATCAACGGGAGGCGTCCAACCTGACCACCCTGGCCAATAATCTGAAGGATTTTTCGCACATTCTCGTCCCCCTGCCCGTGCTCGATTACAGTTCGCGCAGCGTGTTGACCATGGATTATGTCAGCGGAACCAAGATCACCGCGTTGAGTCCCATCGCGCAATTGGACATCAACGGCGATGTGCTGGCCGAGGAACTTTTCAAGGCCTATCTGAAACAGGTGTTGATTGACGGCTTTTTTCATGCCGATCCGCATCCGGGCAATATTTTCCTGACGGACGACGGGCGCGTGGCGTTGCTGGACCTGGGCATGACCGGGCGTCTGAGTTCGGCCATGCAGGAGAATCTGTTGCGGCTGTTGCTGGCCATCAGCGAGGGCAACGGCGATGAGGCGGTGAAAATTGTGCTGCGAATCAGCGAAACCGCGGAGGACTTCAAGGAGGCGGAGTTCACCAAGAAAGCCTCGGAATTTGTTTCAGAACAGCGGGACAAGGCCCTGGATCAACAGGACGTGGGCAAGGCCTTGATGGATGTGGCCAGAACGGCCGCCGAAACGGGGCTTTATGTTCCCGCCGAATTGACCCTGCTGGGAAAGACCCTGCTGCAATTGGAGGGGGTCGGGAAAATTTTATGCCCGAGTTTCAATGCCAACGCCACCGTCCGCCGGAATGTCGCCGCCATCATGACGACCCGGATGCACAAGGCCGCCACGCCGGGGCATTTGTTCAGTTCTTTTCTGGAGATGAAGGATTTTGTCGGCGGCCTGCCGGGACGCGTAAACAAGATTCTGGACGTCGTCGGCAATTCTGAACTGGAGGTCAATGTCAAAACGCCCGACGCGCGTCATTTGCTCAACGGCTTCGAAAAAATCGCCAATCGCGTCACCACCGGCATCATTCTCGCCGCGCTGATTGTCGGGGCCGCGCTGATGATGCGGATCAACTCCTCGTTCCAGATTTTTGGCTATCCGGGCATCGCCATGATTTGCTTTTTAATCGCCCTCGGCGGGAGCGGCTGGCTCGTCCTCGGCATTCTTTGGAAAGATTATCAGGACAAGCGCAAGCCAAAGGAATAAATACCCTGGTGCCGGCCTCGCAGGCCGCGTGTCCTCATGCGGCGCGCTTGAATCGTCTCCGAAAACGAACTCAGTTCAAATGCCGCCGCGCGTCGTCAAATCCCGCCGGCAGATAAACACCCTTCACCGACTGCATGACCGGTCGCGTTGGATTCCGGCGCTTGGATCCACGGTTTCCATGCTTGTTGAGAACCTTGACGGCCACCGCCTGGGCGCCGGCCGGTTTCACTTCGGGGTGGGCGACGCCCTTGCCGGCGATGATGCTTGCGCAGAAATGATCTTCCGGACAATACAGCACCACTTGAAAATGGCGCGACGTGTTGTCCCTCGCGAAGTAATACGCCGGCAGGAGCGAAAAGAAATCCCGCGCATCTTCCCGGTCGGCGACCCATCGGCCGTCGGGGGAGAGGAAGCGCATGCTTTCCAGGTCCTGGACGATTACTTTCACAATATTATATCGGCTTCTGGGCCGTTACTCTTTAGCGCAAAAAACATGCCACAAATCCGCAAAATCCCGCCCCACTTCCTTTTGTTCAATATAGGTGCAGGCCCTGCCTGCCCTGCCTTTCCCCTTGCGCGACAGGCGCGTCCGCATATCATGCCTGCATGGAACTGGTCCTCACGCTTCTGGTGGTGGGCGCGCTGCTGCTGGTTGCCGAAAGCGTTTTGCCGGGGCTGGTTGCCGGAATCGCGGGTTGCTGCTGCCTCATCATTGGCGTAGTTGAAGGTTATTTGAAATTTGGCGCGCACACCGGCAATCTGATTTCCGTCGCCGTTCTTGCCGGGCTGGCCGTGGGTTTCTGGCTTTGGGTGAAATATTTTCCCGAAAGCCGCCTCGCCAGGATGTTTATTTCCAGCCAGGTTTCAGGAGACATCGGCACCGAACGGCCGGAACTCCTTGAACGCACCGGCACCGCCCTGACGCCCCTGCGTCCCTCCGGCACGGCGGTCATCGACGGCAAGCGCGTGGACGTGGTGACGGAAGGACAGATGATCGAGCGCGGGACGCCGGTGCGCGTCGTCGCGGTGGAAGGCCTGCGGGTCGTGGTGCGCGAATTTAATGCAAATCAAAACAAACTATGAAATCAAACCTGATTGAACTGGCCGACATTCCAAGCATGGGCGTCATTGTCGCGGGCATCGTGTTGCTGGTGGTGCTCGTGATGGGAATCGTCCTGCTGAACTTCGGCATGATTTACATCCGCGCGCTGTTTTCCGGCGCGAAAGCGAAGATTTCAGAGCTCATCGCCCTGCGCCTGCGCCGCGTGCCCGTGGGGTTGATTGTGGACAACCGCATCACCGCCGTAAAATCCGGCCTCGACATCTCCATTGACGATCTCTCGACGCATTTCATGGCGGGCGGCAATGTGGAAATGGTCGTGCAGGCGCTGATCGCCGCGCGCAAGGCCGGCATTCACCTCGTGTTCGACCGCGCCTGCGCCATCGACCTCGCGACCAAGGGCACCG
>DATMLG010000566.1:0-8210 GCA_035570675.1 Verrucomicrobiia bacterium
CGCCGGGCGTGTTGCCGTTGAGCACGGCGAAATTTACGATGTTCGAATAAAAACTGCTGTCCGTGCCCAGGTTCTCGACCGACAGGATGTTGCCCGTGCTCGTCCCGTCGAAGCATGTCGCCGCCTGCAGGACCATCCCGCGGACGCTGTAATCAAGGTCCCCATGGAAAGTGCGGTTGGCAATGGTCGGTGTCGCCCCCAGCAAATCCGCCTTCGGTATCGACACCAGCGAGGCGGCCAGCTCGACACTCGACTGGAACATATCGCCCGAAATATAGACCGCGTTGCTGTCCATGCCCATGGTGGGAAAATCCGCAAAATATCCATTGTCCGGGTCCGCCAAAAACCGGAACCCGTGCCATGTGCCCAGCGCATTCGACGTGGCCGAGACCGCGAACAGAAAATTATTCGCGTAAACCGTGGGATCGGAGGCGTTCGCATTGACATCCACCATCGAGGCAAACCAGCGCTGCGATACGGAATCATAGATGACCCGCGGATCCGTTACCGCGTCGTCCGAAGGCACGTTGATCCCGGTGGACGTCCAGAAGTCAATGTCCGACATGTGGGCGGGATTGTTAAAGTTCGTCAGGTTGAATACGGCAAAGTCGCCATTGATGAACTCCACAAACTGGTTCGGCCCTATCGCGCCATCGGGGTCCGGCGGCAGCGCGCTGGACGTGTCGCCATAAGTGCTGGCCACCGTGTTGATGCCAATCTGCACGATGACCTGTGCTTGCGCGCTCGCCTGGCAGATTAAAAGACAGGTGAATAAACACCCCCGCAGCCGGGATTTTCTCCCAGAGGAACTCATAGTGTCAGCTAACATACCCTGCTGCGTGAGTTTGTCGAACGTTCCTATGTGACATTTTTGTCACTGCTTGCGGAACGGGCCGGGGGATGATTTGATGAGGTCGCACAATGTCCTCGCGCACTCAATCGGTCACGGTCAAAGTCTCCCTCCCTGCCGGGCGGCTGGACACTTATCTGCGCGGCGAATTTCCGGCGGTTTCGCGCGGCACCATCCAGCGGCTTATCGAGGAAGGCCATATCCGCGTGAACGGCCGCACCGTGAAGCCGACGCATCATCCCCAGGCCGGCGAGGAAATTGAAGTCCACTGGCCCGAGGCGCGGCCCGCCGAGGCGCAGCCCGAGAAAATCCCGCTGGACATTTTATTCGAGGACAAGGATTTGCTCGTGCTGAACAAGCCGCCGGGCCTCGTCGTGCATCCTGCCGCCGGCCACGAGGAACACACCCTTGTCAACGCCCTGCTGCATCATTGTGCGGGGCAGTTGAGCGGCATCGGCGGCGTGGCGCGTCCGGGCATCGTCCACCGGCTCGACAAGGAAACCAGCGGCTGCCTCGTCGTGGCCAAAAATGACACGGCACACATGGCGCTCGCGGAACAGTTCGCCGGGCGCACGACGGAAAAAATTTATCACGCCATCGTTTGCGGCGAAGTTTCGCGCGAGCAGGGCGAAATCCGCGCCGCCATCGTGCGGCATCCCTCGCATCGCAAAAGGATGGCCGTCAGCGACGGCCGCGGCCGTGAGGCGTGGACGAGCTACCGCGTGCTGGAACGGTTGCGCTCCGCGACGCTGCTTGAGGCGCTGCTGCACACCGGTCGGACGCACCAGATCCGCGTGCATTTCCAGCATCTCGGTTTTCCCGTGGCCGGCGACGCCACCTATGGGAGCCGCCAGAATGCGCGGTTGGTAGAAGTCACCGGCTACACCGCGCCGCGCCAGATGTTGCACGCGTGGAAACTCGGTTTCCTGCATCCTCGAAAAAACAAGAAGATGAATTTCGAAGCACCGTGGCCGGAAGATTTTGAAGCCGCGCTTCAGGCATTGCGAAGAACGGAAGATGTTTCTCCCTCTCCCAGGGGGAGAGGGCAGGGGTGAGGGCGAGCGTTGCACTAATTCTTCGTAGGATTGCGCCTATTTCATCCGCATGACCACATATCGCTCCGGCGGCACACGGCAAAACGCATACGGCAGCGGCCCCCAATCATCCGAATAAAAGCCCGCGCCGCAGGATTGGTTCATCGTGGTCAGCCATTTTGACGACTCGCTCTCATACTCGAACCAGTGTTCCAGACCATCTTTCGGCGGGGCATACACCCGCGAATTTCCCATCGGCATGATGACCGCATCACTCGTGACAAAGGGCATGTGCCAGAAATCAACGGCCTTTGCGCCCTGCTGCTCCATGTAATATTGAAATCCCCAGTGGCCCTCGAACCACACGGCATGAGACGTGGCGCCCACTTCCTTTTGCAGGTGAAAAGCCGCCGCGCGCACGGAGTTGGCCAGCTTAAAATCAGCCCACGCTGCCATCAACGCAATGGCCAGTGAAATCACGAGCGGCCCCAACAGGGACCCGATCCGATTTCCCCCATGAAGCAATTTGCGAAACTCCAGTCTCCTCACCAGTAAAATGGCCGCCGCCGGGAGCATCGGCAGAAGATAACGGCCGCTCATCTGCCAGCACGCGACACAGGCAAACGCAAACGTTCCCGTCACCCACAAAGACAGCAGCGCCGCGCCCGCCGATTTTTGTCGCACCAAATCCGCCGCTGCCAGGATAAACAGCACCGCGCCCGCGGCCACAAACAGCGCGGCTTGAATCGCAAACAGCCAGTTGACGTGTTCTCCCCCAACGGTCGAAATCTGGCCGAATTTTTTTTGCGCCACCAGGTACAGCCCGAATAAAATGACTGCGCCGCATCCCGCCACCAGCATACGCCTGCCGCACAATAGCGGCGCCGCCGCCAAAAGAATAATGATCGAGCCGCCACTGAAAGCCAGCCCGACGAGCAGCTTCAATGGCAGGTTGCCGCCGCCGCCCTGTTTTTGGGAGTAGTTGAATGCGTCGGATAACGCTCCTTGTCCATAGAGCTTGTGCGTCAGCCCTTCATAGCAAACCAGAATGATGATTGGAATAATTGGATACGCCAGCCAGGCGCCAACTTTGCGCCGTTCAATCGCGGAATAAACCACCACCAGCGGGATTAGCGCGAAGCCAAAATATTTCGTCAGCCCGCACGCCGCAATCAACAGCGCCGAAACGCATAGCTTCACCGCGCTGTTCTTCTCCAGTCCCTCCGTCCAGAACACCAGCGCCCACACCCAGAGCGCCACCATCATCGTGTCGCACATGACGCTTGTGCCCGATACGAGAAAAACCGGCGCCGTGACCGTCACCAGCGCCGCCGCCAATGGATGCGCGCAAAATCGTCGTGCCAATCGGTACGTTCCCAGGACCAGCGCCAGCGCCGGCACCAGAAAACCCGCGTGGAGCGCCAGCTCGCTCCAGCCAAACAGCAGCCCGACCAGCGCCAGATAATACGACGCCAGCGGCGGATTCTGCGTCGCCGCGGCCATCGCCTCCTCCCGGCCTTCCCAGTTCACCTTGAAATTGTAGAAATTGCCGGGCTCGGAAACGATGTGCTTGCCGCACCAGATGAAGAGCGGATCATCAATGTGAAACGCCTTGCCGAGGAACGGGCACAGGCACGCCAGCGTGACCGCCGTCAGAATCAGCATCGCAAAAACATTTTCCGAAAGTTTCCCTTTCAGATGTGTGCCGCTCGCCGGCAGGTTGCTTGTCTTCGTCGTCATTTCGGCTGTCGCATCTCCTGTGTCTCGCATTCCATCGCTGAAAGCAATCCGATTGTTCCTTCAGCTAACACAACCGGCGGCTCAAATCTCCTTTGTTTCACCGGTGATTACAGTTATTCTGGGTGATTGCGGGAACCATGACGAACGTGGCCATCAAGACGAACGTTGTCCCCGGCGAAGCCAATTCGCCGTGCGCGGCCGCGCGTCCCGAACTGCTTGCACCGGCCGGCGATTGGGAATGCGCCAAGGCTGCCGTCGAAAACGGCGCGGACGCGATTTATTTCGGGCTGGACCGTTTCAACGCCCGGATGCGAGCCCACAATTTCACCGAGGCCGATCTGCCGCGCTTGATGGAATTTCTGCACCGGCGCGGTGTGAAGGGCTACGTTACCTTCAACACGCTGGTTTTCGCGAATGAAATGGCCGGGGCGGAACAATATCTCCGCGCCATCATCGCCGCCGGCGTGGACGCGGCCATCGTTCAGGACACGGGCGTCTGCCGCCTGATCCGCAGTCTTTCGCCGGATTTTCCGATTCATGCTTCAACGCAAATGACCATTACGAGCGCGGCTGGGGTCGAATTTGCGCGGGAACTGGGCTGCGAACTCGTCGTGTTGGCACGCGAATGTTCCATCAAGGAAATTGAAAAAATTCAGGCCGCGCAGGGCGTCCAACCGCCACTGCCGCTGGAAGTCTTTGTGCATGGTGCCCTGTGCGTGGCGTACTCGGGCCAGTGCCTGACGAGCGAGGCTCTGGGCGGCCGGTCCGCGAACCGCGGCGAATGCGCCCAGGCCTGCCGCATGCCGTACGAGCTGGTTTCCGACGGCCAGACCGTGCCGCTCGGTGACCGCCGTTATCTGCTGAGTCCGCAGGATTTGTCCGGCATGGATGTGCTGCCGGATCTCGTCCGTGCCGGCGTGGCGTCGCTCAAGATTGAGGGCCGGTTGAAAACGCCGGAATACGTCGCGAACATCACGCGGGCGTATCGCCAGGCGCTCGATGCCGTGGCTGTGCCGGAGGAGTTGGACCGTGTGCGCGGGGAATCGCGTTACGACTTGGAAATGGGCTTTTCGCGCGGGCTCTACACCGGCTGGTTTCGCGGAAACAACAACCAGAAACTGGCCCACGCGCGTTTCGGGAAAAAGCGCGGCGTTTATCTCGGCGAAATCACTCGCGTCTTGGACGAACGTGTGGCGTTGAAATTGAAAGGCCCGCTCAAGCCCGGCGACGGCGTGGTCTTTGACGCCGGCCATCCCGATCAGTCCGAGGAGGGCGGCCGCATATATGATGTGACGACGCGCGGACTGGAAACGCTTCTGGGCTTCGGTCACGGGGACATTGATTTCACGCGTCTTCATGTCGGCGACAAACTATGGAAGACCAGCGACCCCGTGTTGGACCGCCGGCTGCGCCAAAGTTTTGCCGGAGAAAATCCGCAGTTCCGCCGCGCCGTCAACTTGGAAGTCCATGGCGCAGCAGGAAAACCGATGACGCTCATCGCGCGCGATGAACAAGGGCACGTGGCGAAGGTGGAATCGGCGATGCCACTGGCGGTCGCGGAGAAGCAGCCGTTAAGCACGGAGAAACTACGCGAACAGCTTGGCCGGTTGGGTGGCACAGCCTTCGAGTTGGGCACGCTGGAGAATCTTTTAACCGGGGCGGTGATGCTGCCGGTGAGTGAGTTGAACCGCCTGCGCCGGGATATCGCAACGCAACTGGATGCGCTTCGCGCGCAACCGAAGCGCTGGACTATGCACCCCGCTTCGGGGGCCACCGCACATCAGCCCGCGCGTGCGGAAGGACGGGACAAGTTTGCGGCGGCGGAACTCATTGTGTTGGTGCGCAACTTGGAACAGCTTGAGGCTGCGCTTGCCGCCGGCGCGGAAACGGTCTATTGCGAGTTCGAAAACCCGAAGAAATACCGCGACGCCATCGCGACCTTCCGCAGTTCTGTGGCTCGTACGCCGGGTTCCGCAATATTTGTCGCGCCCCCGCGCATTTTCAAAATGGGCGAGGAATGGATCATTGACCAGGTCCGCTCCTGCCACGCGGACGGTTATCTGGTGCGTAATTACGACCATTTGAAATTCTTCGACGATAGCCGGCGCGTCGGAGATTATACGTTGAACGTCGCCAATGGTCTGTCGGCAGATTATTTTCGCAATCATTTCGGCTTGGAACGGGTGACGGCGTCTTACGACCTGAATTTCACGCAACTGGAGGCGCTGCTGCGTTCCGCGCCGCCGGAGTGGTTCGAGATCACCATCCATCAGCACATGCCGATGTTTCACATGGAGCATTGCGTGTTCTGCGCGTTCCTTTCCAAGGGGACCGATTACACGAACTGCGGCCGGCCCTGCGACCAGCACGAGGTCAGGCTGCGCGACCGCGTCGGCGCGGAGCATCCGCTCAAGGCGGACGTCGGCTGCCGCAACACGGTCTTCAACTCGCAGGCGCAGACGGGCGCGGAATACGTGGCGCGGATGCTGGCGCTTGGGGTGCGGCATTTCCGCATTGAATTTCTCAACGAAACGCCCGAGCAGGTGAAGCAAACGATGGCGAAGTACACCCAATTATTGCGCGGCGAACTGGATGGCGGCGCGTTGTGGCGGCAATTGAAACTGCACAACCAGCTCGGCGTCACGCGCGGTCAGATGGCGGGTTGAGCAACTACGGCTCAAACGCGCTGGTCACGGGCTTGCCGTCGAGATTATCAGCGCGGGGAAGATCCAGCAGCCAGAGCGCGGTCGCGGCGCTGTCATAGGTGACAACCGGCGCGGTGATTTCAAAATTCTTCTTCACGCCCCGACCCCACGCAATCCATGGGATGTTCATGTCATCGGGAATGCTCAACCCGTGCGTCTTGGCGTGGCCGCCATGGTCGGCGGTGACAATCAATACACTTTGATCCGCAATGCCCGCGTCGCGGATGGCCTGGACCACCACGCCCAGCGCGGCGTCCACGTCCGCAAACGCCTTGATTTGCTCCGGCGAACCCCAGCCGTACTTGTGCCCGGTGTTGTCGGTGTCCGTGAAATGGATGAAACAGAGGTTGGGTTTTTTCTCAATGATGTAACGAGCGGCGTTGCGGGCAACGTTCGTGGCCAGCACCGTATCCTCCCGCATCGGCTTCGCGTCGCCGGCCATGGTCTTGGTTATATTGGTGGTTTCGGCGGGATTGAAATCAAAAACATCCAGCGTGCCCGGCAGGTCCAGGTGCCGGAACTTTTCCTTCCCCACGAACATGGCCGTCGAAAGTCCCGCCTTTTTCGCCTCGACGAAAATGGTCGGCACCTTGACGAGGCCATTGGATGGGATCCATTCGTTCCAAAGCACCTTATGTTTGTCCGGACCTACGCCGGTGAGCATCGAAGTGTGGGAGGGAAGCGTGATGCTGGGATAGGTGGTGTCCGCGACCCACGTATGCGCGCCTTCCTTGACGAGCTGCTTCAGCACGGGCATGTCGCTTTGCGCGATGACGGCGGGCTTGCCGCCATCAATGCTGACAATGAAGACGTGTCTGGCGCGGGGTGCCGTGCACGCCGTCAGGAATATCGAGAGTGCAATCAGAAGAACAACCGGCCGGCGGAAAAGGTCTTTCATAAATCAGTTCAATGGAGCGTCTGTGCCACGGGAAAAATCATTAAGGAGAAGATGCACGACACGCAATGAATTAACCATCGCGCCCCGAAATGTCATGTTACATGTTCATGACATTTCGCAAGTGACGGCCGCTCTGGCGCGGTAATCCGTCCCTATTTCTTGCTCAACCGCAGCAGCAGAACATCGTGGCCGGGCACCTCGGCGTTCAAGGCATCGGCAGTCGTTCCGGCATCCGCGTCCGTCCAGACATTGCGCACCGTGTAGGTGACGGTGTCAAAGTGCGCTTCCCGCTTGGAAACTTCCGCATCATTGACGGCCTCATTTTTCCAATCAAACGTGACTTTCTGTGCGCTGGTGCCGCGGTTCAGGAAACATACCGCCCATTGCTCGTCGGCCAGCGGCTTGAACCAGATTTCGACGTTCAGGTTGGTCTGATAAACGAAACCCTCCACCCCGAGCGCATCCTGGTCAATGGCGATGACATTCTTGTTGGCCAGGATGTCCAGCGTTTGCCTAGTCATGTGCGGCAGGTCGTTGCCGGAGATCAACGGCGCGGCCAGCATGCACCACATCGTGAAATGCGCGCGGTCCTCGCTCACGCTCATGCCGTTGCCGACCTCCAGCATGTCCGGATCATTCCAATGCCCCGGCCCGGCATATTTGCGCAGCGGCTTTTGCAGGTCCATGATCTGCAGCACCCCGTGCTCGGCCCAGGAGCCGTGGTCCTTGTTTCCGTCGAAGTGCGCGTAAATGTCCCCGGTCGTGCGCCACAAATCGCCGACATCCGCCGCCCACAACCACGGCTGATTGTTGCCCCATTCGCACAGGCTGAAAACCATCGGCCGGCCCGCCGCGTGCAGGGCGTCCCGCATCGTCGCATAGGCGCCGCGCGCGTTCAAATCCTCCGCGCCGCACCAGTCATACTTCAGGTAATCCATGCCCCATTGCGCGTACATCTGGGCGTCCTGATATTCATGACCGCG
>DATMLG010000567.1:0-5448 GCA_035570675.1 Verrucomicrobiia bacterium
CCGGGAGTGCGGCGGCGATGGCTGGAGGTGAACGCGGCGGCGGTGTTCGACCGGGACGGCAAGCAGCACGGGAGCATTCTGGTGTTCCATGATCTGACACGGCTGAAGCAGTTGGAAAATACGCGGCAGGAATTTGTGGCGAACGTGAGTCATGAATTGCGGACGCCGCTCTCGCTCATCAAGGGGTTCGTGGAGACGTTGCGCGACGGAGCGAAGGACGACCCGGAACTGGCGGCGCGGTTTTTGCGGACGATTGAAAAGCACACGGACCGGCTGACGTATTTGATCGAGGACTTGCTGACGGTTTCGCAATTGGAGAGCGGGCAGATTGTGATGAATTTGCACGAGGTGGAGCTGCGGAAGGAGGCGGCCAAGGTGATTGAGGATTTGCAGGCGCGCGCGACGGGCAAGAACGCGCGGCTGCAGAACGAGGTGCCGGCGGAATTGACGGCGCGGGCGGACACCGACCGTCTGCAGCAGGTGTTGTTCAATCTGATTGAGAATGCGATCAAGTACGGCCGAATGGAGGGGACGGTGGTCATCGGCGGAAAACGGGACGCGGCGGGCAAGGCCGAGCTGTGGGTCCAGGACAACGGCCCCGGGATTCCGGCGGACGCAAAGGAGCGGGTGTTTGAAAGGTTTTACCGGGTGGACCGGGCGCGTTCGCGGGAGACGGGCGGAACGGGGCTGGGGTTGTCCATCGTGAAGCACATTGTGCAGGCGCACGGCGGCGAGGTGTGGGTCAAAAGTGAACTGGGCCAGGGAGCGACCTTTTATTTTACGCTGCCGGAGTCGTGAAGCACACCGTCGCGGAACGGCGGGGCGGTTTCAGCAATCAGTGCCGTCAGCCGGGGCGGGCTTGCGATAGACGGGAATGGGCGGTTCGCTTTTGGAGTCGCCGAAGTCGACGCCGTCGAATTTTTTGCCGCTGCTTTTGAGGATTTTGAGGAGATGGGGGGAGACATGCTGTTCCTTCTCCTTTTTTTTCTTTTCCTCCTTGACGCGAAAGCCGCCGAGATGATCGGAGTCGATCTGGCCCATGCGGACCATCTGGGCGAGAACCGGAATGGCCCAGCCGTGATCGCGATCGAAACGCTCCTTGCCGCCGACTTTGCGGGCGATTTCCTTGCCGGGCACAAAGGAATGGCGGAAAGCTTTCAGGTAATCCAAGATACCCTGTTCGTCAGTTTGCATCGTTCAATTCGAGGGTAAATTGAGCAACTCCCATGCCAGCAACGGCATGGAAGATATTGGATTTCAGCGTCTTAAACGGCCGCGCACCGTGCAAGAGTTGAAATTTTCGGGTGAATCAGTACGGCCGGAAGGTCTTGAGAAACGGGTCAGTTACGGGGGGAGCGCCGTGATGAAGATACGGATGCCGTCGGTGCGGTTCACGAGGAAGGCGAGATTGCCGGAGCCCGTCGCGAATTCGGACAAGGTATTGGGGCCGAATACGGCATTGGATGCGTTGGCGACAAAGGCGGGGAGGAGGGGGGTGGAGATGTCACAGATGCGCAAACCGCCATTGAAGTCTGCGAAATAGAGGTAATGACCGGAGACGCTCGTGCGTTCGATGCAGCTTCCCGGACTATTAAAGAGATTGGTCACACTGGTGGGATTGGCGGGGTTGGAAATGTCAAAAACGCGGAAGCCATCCGCGCTGTCGCCGAGATACGCGTAATTGCCGGACATCGCAATGCCGACGGCAAAGGCTCCCGAATAGCTGAAGTCGCCGGAGTAACCGACGTTGACGGGATTGGCCGGGTTGGAAACATCATAAACACGGAGGCCGTCGTGGCCGTTGGCGACGCAGGCCAGGGAACCCGACACCGCGACTGCGTAAGCCACGCCGCGATAAAAATTGGTATTGCTGGCGCAGCCGATGTTCGTGGGGTTGGAGGGATTGGAAACATCGTAGATGCGGAGGCCATCGTTGTCATTGGCCAGATAGACGTAGGAACCGGACACGGCCACGCCAAGCGCCATGCCGCCGTTGTTGACATGCCCCTGGTTGACGGGACGGGCGGGATTGGAAACATCATAGGTGCGCAGGCCATCGTCCAGATTGGCGAGATAAAGTTCGTTGCCGACCACCGCCACGCCAAAGGCGCAGCCGCCGTTGTTCGTGTGGCCGACGTTCACGGGCATGATCGGATTGGAGATATCGTATATCTTGAGGCCATCGGAGCCGTTGGCGACGTAGGCATAGTTGCCGGACACCGCGATGCTGTGCGATTCCCCGGCGCCGGCGCTGATGTGACCGATGCTGGTCAAGGCAACCTGCGCCGACGAATTGTTTGCGAGAATAAAGAGTGAAGCCAGGACCAATGCCGACACGGGAAAACTACGGATGGTATTGGATTTGGATTGAATTTCCATGACGTTTCGGATAAGAAACCTTTTAGCAAATCAATCCGGCGCCGGCAAGAATGTTCTGACGCGGCATCAGTTTGCGGGCGAATCAACGGAACCATGCTGACACAACACCTCCCGGCTCGCCGCCGATCACAACCCGCGGTGCAATTTCCCGCCCGCCGGACCCCGGCGTTTTCGGCGTTCACGATGCTCACTTGGTTGGCGGCAGTGCTGCTGTGGGTGGCGCCGGCCGGCGCCGAAAGCAACGGCGTGGCGCTGCTTCCGCCGATGGGTTTCAATTCGTGGTATTCGTACAACGTCACCATCAGTGAGAGCCTCATCGAGAACATCGCCGACCAGATGGCCACCAACGGGATGCTGGCGGCGGGATACCAGTACGTGAATTTGGACGACGGCTGGGCGGGATACCGCGACGCCAACAACGTGATGGTGGCAAACACGAACCGGTTTCCCGACGGCATGAAGGCGGTGGCGGATTACGTTCATGCAAAAGGATTGAAGTTCGGGTTGTACACCGTGGGGGGCACCTACACATGCGCCAGCTATCTTGGTTCCGCGGGTTATGAAGTGCTGGACGCGGACACGTACGCGGGCTGGGGCGTGGATTTCGTCAAATATGAGGGATGTGATCTTCCGTGGTGGGAGTTGAATCCGAACCAGCAGACCATGAGCCTGCGGATGGAGCAGGCGTTGTTGCATTGCGGACGGCCCATGGTGTTCAGCCTGTCCATCGGCTATGTGGAGAACTGGATTCCGAACTATTGCAACCTGCCGCGGGGCACGGGTGATTTGAACGGCACCTGGACCAACATCCTTTATCACATAGATACAGTGGCGGGAATGCCCTTCAAGGGGCGTCCGGGGATGTATAACGACCCGGACGTGATCGACCTGCGGGGCGAGTTCACCCCGACGGAGGAGGTTTCCATATTCAGCATGTGGTGCATGCTGGCGGCGCCGTTGATCACGCCGACGGTGAATTCAAATGTGTTGTACATCCTGACCAATTCGGAAGCGATTGCGGTGGACCAGGACGCGGCGGGGATTCAAGGGACATGCGTGGCCAGCAACAACAACACCCAGGTGTGGTGCAAGCCGCTGGGCGGAAACAATACCGGCACGCTGGCGGTGGCGCTGTTCAACCGGGGCGACAATGCCACAAACATCACGGCCAACTGGAGCGACCTGGGCCTGCCGCCGGGCGCGGCCACGGTGCGGGATTTGTGGGCGCACGCGGATTTGGGAACGTTTACAAACAGCTATGGCGCGAGCATCCCGGCGCACGGTGTTCAGATGTTGAAGGTGGTGGGAAATGTGGTGACCGCGCCGCCGGTTTTTGGAGCGCCGACGATTCAGAACGGGAGCCTGATTCTGAGCGGTTGGGGCGGGAACCAAAACGGCACTTATTATGTCCTGACTTCGACCAATCCGGCGCTGCCGCTGTACCTGTGGACGGTGAGCGCCACGAACCAGACGGACAGCAACGGATTTTTCATCTTCACCAACGGACTGCCCGCCGGGGTTCCCGAGATGTTCTACCGGCTGCGGCTGCCTTAGTTTAGACTTCAGAAACTTCTTCATTTTGTAACTGCGCGTTCAGCGGGTGAATGGCGGCAGTTTTTGACCAAAAAATATCTGGGAACAGAACCGCCGCCGGTTTCTCTTATTTTCGTGCGGATGCCCTGCGCATCGCATCTGACAACAGAAACCAGGCACACGACCGAAAAGGGCGGCGGAAGAGTTCCGCCGTTGGGATTTGCGGCCGTGCCAAACTCCAACAATCTGATGAAGACCATATTAATCAGGGGAATTTCTTCGCTGGCGGCCGTGATGCTGCTGGGCGGAATCGCGCACGCTCAGACCAACTTTGGCGTGACGACGCCATCCAGCGTATTTCAATTTTTCATTGACGGGGCCAACAACACCGGCACCGGACAAAATGGAGGGCTTGCTCCCACCAATAACTCTCCGCCGCTGACGCTGACCGCAGGACAGACCTACACCTTTACCGTCAGCACCGCCGCCTTTCATCCCTTGGAAGTGGTAAGCACTTCGCCAGGTTCGGGCGCGACGCATTTTGCCGGCGCCACACCCCTGAGCACCTCTTCTGGAACGATGACACTGGTTATTCCGGCTACAAATTTTCCGACTACGTTGTATTATGAGTGCAACATACATTTCTTTTACGGCGTGATTACGGTGGTGCCGCCCGTGGTGAACGCGCCGCCTTCGAACCACATCATTTCGATTGTGTTATCGCCGACCACCGTCACCATGACCTCGGATGGGACGAACACGACCTACAATCTGGTGCCGCAATTCAATTCAAACGTGTTCGATGGCAACTGGAGGGACGTGCCGGATTTCACGAACGTGTTTGCGAGCGGCACCAACACTACAAGTTTCGGCCGGCTGGATGCGGTTTGCGGCCCGAACGTGTTTCTGCGCATTTCGCAACGTCCGCCTTGATTTGCTATTTGGCCGGCAGCCGGCCGATCCACAGGGCGCCCGGTCCGTTGTGCCATTCCAACTTTGGCAAATCGGGCTGGGTCGCGCTGTAAATCACCAGGCGGTCGGCGCGGGTCAACTTTTCCACCCACGGTTCGTACGCTTGAATCGCGCCGCCGTAACGTTGAATTGAACGGTAGATCTGCAGGTCGTCATCCGGCATGAGCGCGGGCTCGAAGCCGACGATGTAACGCCAGTCCGCCTGCGGATTCGCGTAAAAGGTGCTGTAATAGAAAGCCATGGTGGAGCTGTAAAAAATGCCGTTGCCCTCGGGGAGCCAGCCGCGGAGCGAAGGATCCGTCGCATCCAGAAAAGCCTCGTCCGCGCTGCGTGAGTAACGGCGGTCCAGGTCGTTGGTCGCATCGAGAAAAAACGGCCCGGCGAGGAAGACCGCGGCGACGAGACATTTCAAGGAGTTGGCGGCCCAGGCGCCGGTCATGAGCTGTTCAAATTGCAGGGCCAGCCAGACAAGGACGGCGGGCAGCCCCCAATCCGACCAGTTGCGGTCGGCCTTGAATCCAAGGATCCAGCAGAGAACAATCATCCAGAGCAATGGCGGGCAGT
>DATMLG010000568.1:0-6941 GCA_035570675.1 Verrucomicrobiia bacterium
TGGCTGGAATCCTGGCAAAAGGAGCCGAAGCCGAAGCCGGTCACGTCAACAGTGGAAGCGGCACCCGCGCCGGGTTTGGTGCCGGCCTGATCGCGAACAAAAGGCACGTGGCGGGTTTTCCAAGTTTCAAGTTGCCACCGCGCGGGCCGCTGTTGTATTGGTCTGCCAGAATTGAATACGATCGATCACCCAGGCGCTGACGGGCCATGCGTGTCGCGCGATTTCGCCGGCCGCGGATTTGCTGGCTCAGTTTCGCGGAAGTCCGCCGCAAGATCTTCACGGACATAAAAGCCCGCATGCACCTCGGACGGATCGTCATATTCCCGATTAAATCCCTCGACGGCATGGTCGTGGAGGAGGCCGCCATCACTGCGGGCGGGATTCTGGAAAACGACCGCGTCTTCGCAATCCTGGACAAGGCCGGGGCCTATGTGAATGGAAAGCGCACCCCGCGAATCCACCAGTTGCGCTGCTCATTCGACGCGCAGGTGAGCGAAGTCCGCCTCTGGCAAACCGGTGAATCCTCGCAAACGCAATTTCGTCTTGATGAAACCGACCGCATCAGCGGCTGGCTGGGCGAGTTTTTCGGGTATCCGGTGACTTTGCAGCGCGAATCGCAGAAGGGTTTTCCGGACGACCGCACCGCCTTCGGCCCCACGGTGGTTGGCGAGGCGAGCCTGCGCGCCATTCAGGAATGGTATCCCGGATTGGAGCTGGAAAGCCTGCGGCGGCGTTTCCGCACGAATTTGGAACTCACCGGCGGCGTGCCTTTTGAGGAAGACCGCCTGTTCGGTGCGCCGGAGGAACTCAAGCCTTTCCAGATCGGCCCGGTGCAGTTTCTTGGTCACAATCCCTGCCAGCGCTGCGTGGTTCCCTCGCGCGACCCCGACAGCGGCGAGGCGGTTCCTGAATTTCAAAAGAAATTCGCGCAATTGCGCGGCCAGCACCTGCCCGCCTGGGCGAATGCGCAGCGTTTCAATCATTTTTACCGTTTCGCGGTGAACACCTCCATCCTGCCTGCCGAAGCCGGCAAGTGCCTGCGGGTCGGCGACGTACTCAGCCTCTAAATTTTTGCCGGCGCAAGTTCGCTTAATCATTTTTTAGTACAGGCTAAATTTTGTCGCCGCGTACAATTCGCAACATTTCGCCGGTCGATTTTTTTCCATCGGCCATCTTCCTTTTTTATGAAATCTTCGTGTTTGCAAGTGATTGCAGCTTCCCCGCAAAAAAATTCATTAACTGGTATGGCCGATGCTTGGAGTCGCGAGTTGACTATATGACGACAAAGTTGCCTGACAGACAAATGGCGGTCCTGGACCGGGAAATTCAATCGCAACTTTCCTCCTTCGGAACGCGGCTGCGCGAAATGCGCCTGCAGCGTTCGTGGACCCTGCAGGAACTGGCGGACCGGAGCGGCCTTTCCAAGGCATTTCTGTCGCGCCTGGAGTCGGGAGGCCGCCAGGCCTCGATTGCCGCGGTGCTGACGCTCTCACGGATTTTTAACGTTTCATTGGCAACACTCTTTGAATCGGACCTCGCCACCGAGCCGTGCGTGATTGTGCGCGCGGCGGAAGCCGTGGAACGGACGGCCAAGGGCCTGGTTTACAGCCCGCTTTCCAACGCGGGCCGGTTCTTCAATTTGCAGCCGATGCGCGTGCGGGTTTCCACCTCGCGGCGGGGCCACGAACACTATCACCATGAGGGTGAGGAATGGATTTATATGCTGTCCGGGTCGTTGACGCTGTCCCTGGCCGGGCGCACCTACGATCTGGAGCCAGGCGATGCCGCGCACTTCGATTCCCGCCTGCCGCACCGGTTGATCGCCCGGGGCGCCCGCGACGCCGAAGTCCTGCTCGTGGCCTGTCCGATTTCCGGTCCCGGCCAGGTCATGCACTCCAGCGGCCGGCAGCATCGCGCCATTCCCGCCATAGGTCTCCTCAGCTTCGGCACTTCGCACGACTTGACCGCCGGCCTGAAGCTGGATCAAGACCGGCCCGATTTCCGCAAGCACTCTCTCAAGTCCCCCAAATCCCTCCGATCCTCCAACGCCCCCAAACCCTCCAAATTGAATCCCAACCCTGAACGAAAGGACACACCATGAGCACAGACACCAAACTCCGGACAAATTGTCTGAACTTCGTAGAACTGCTGGCACAGAACATCGCCCTCATTTCACCGACCATGACCGCGGCGCTCATTGTGCCGCTGATGTTTTCAAACACCGGAAACCTCGGTTGGCTGGCATTTGCCGTGGGGACCGTGATGTTATTGTTCGTCGCCTGCAATTTGAACCAGTTCGCCAAGCGAACTACCAATTCAGGTTCCATGTACAGTTATACCTACGCCGGACTGGGTTTTGTGGGCGGCGGCCTTTGCGGTTGGTGCCTGTTATGGGCGTATTTGTTCATCGGCCTTGCGGGCACGACCGGATTTACCATATTCGCGGGAAAACTGCTGGAGATGGTACACATGAGCCTGCCGCCGGTGGTGCTATTCGCCGTATGCCTCGGGGTGAGTTTCTTTCTTGCGTATAGAGACATTAAAATCTCGACGTTGATCAGTCTGGGGTTCGAAGGCTTCTCGGTCGCATTTATTCTTCTGTTGTGTTTGATCGTTCTGGGGAATCACCACTTCGCTCCGGATCCGCAGCAATTCACATTGAAGGGGCTGACCGTGAGCAGCCTGGGCCTGGGAATCGTGGTAGCCGTGTTTAGCGGGGTGGGATTTGAAAGTTCAACCGCGTTCGGCGAGGAGGCCGTCAACCCGCTCAAGACCATTCCGCGCTCAATCATCTGGAGCTTGGTGGCCACCGGCCTGTTCTTCATCCTGGTGTGCTATACCGAGACCTTGGGCACGCGCGCTTACAAGGACACGCTCGACAAGCTGGATGCGCCGCTCAATACGCTGGCAGGCATGTATAACGTATCCTGGATGATACCGTTGCTCTCGGCCGGCGCGATGTTTAGTTTTTACGCCCTGGCCTCATCCTGCATGAACGCCGGCGCCCGCGTGATGTATGCGATGGGACGGCATGGCATCATTTCCCGGACCACCAGCTCCGCGCACGCCAAGCATTGCACCCCGCACGTCGCGCTGGGAACCATGACGGTGATCATGTTCACGGTGGTGGTATTCTGCAAATACATCGTAAAATGGGAGGTCTTGGACATCTTTAACAACGCCGGGACCTTCGGAGCCTTCGGATTCCTGGGGGCCTATTTCCTCATCAGCCTTGCGGCGCCGTTTTATCTCAAGAAACGCAATGAACTTCGCGCGAAGGACGTCTTCTTCTGCGTGGCGGCCCTGCTCCTGATGATCATTCCCGCGGTGGGCAGCGTTTATCCAGTTCCAGCAGCCCCGGTGAGTTACTTCCCGTACATCTTCCTGGGCTATCTGTTCTGCGGCGGCATGCGGGTCGGGATCATGAGCAGCCACCCGGTCTCGGCCATGCGCGTGAGGGAAATCAGCGGGGAAGTCGAGAAGGACCATGTGGACGGGGCTCAACCCATCTGACCAAATCTGCGGGGAGACACGGTTTTAATGGTTGCACCGTGTCTCCCCGGCCAAATCGCGAAATCGATTTCACCCATGAACCCGTTGCCAGCCAAAACACCATGCAAACCTTGAAAGTCGGCTCCGTCGCTGCGCTCCATCGTTATCCCGTCAAATCCATGATGGGCGAGGAATTGAACGCGACGCGGATCGGCACAAAGGGCGTTCAGGGGGACCGCTCGTTTGCCTTGGCCGACCCGGAGACGGGAAAAATCGCCAGCGCCAAGAACCCGTCGAAATGGCCCAATCTGTTCCAATTCCGCGCCGTGTTCGCGCAACCGTTGATCGAGGCCGGTCCGTTGCCGCCCGTAAGCATCACCTTTCCTGATGGAAGCACCGCTTCGACGGAAGATGAAGATCTTGAGGCGCTCCTGTCCTCCAGCCTCGGCAAGCCGGTGCGCTTCCTGGCTGGCGCACCGGCCAGCGGCACCTTGGAGGAGTATTGGCCGGACATCGAGGGCCTTGCGCGGCGCGAAGTGGTCACTGATGAACCGCTGCCCGCGGAAACATTTTTCGACCTGGGCATGATCCATTTGCTGACCACAGGAACGCTGGACAGTCTGCGCTCGCTTTATCCACAAGGAAGGTTCGAATCGCGGCGGTTTCGACCGAATCTGGTGATCGAGACCGCGCCCGACCTCGGCGGCTTTCCGGAAAATGAATGGAACGACCGGGTCGTGGCCATCGGCGATGAAGTGAAGCTAAAAATCACCGGCGCCTGCGGTCGCTGCGTGATGACGACGCTGGGGCAGGGGGATCTGCCGAAGGACTCCGGCATATTGAAGACGGCGGTCAATTACAACAAGGCGCAGGTCGGGGCTTATGCTTCGGTTGTTCAAGGCGGCATGGTTCACCGGGGAGACGCGGTGCGCATCGAATAGACCGTGACCCGTCGCCAGTCAAAACACCATGCCAACGCTTGAAGCCAACGCCTGCAAATCAAGGTTTCGCAGTCCCGTCCTTGAAGTGCGGGTCTTCCTTGAAAACCAATGACGCCGAGTTCATGCAATAACGCAGGCCGGTCGGGCCCGGGCCGTCGTCAAAAACATGGCCGAGGTGGCAGTCGCAACGGGCGCAGAGAATCTCAGTGCGCTCCATGCCGAAGCTCCGGTCCGTATGGGACGCGATATTTTCCGCGGCGAACGGCGCAAAGAAGCTGGGCCAGCCGGTGCCTGAATCGAATTTGGTTGCCGATGTGAACAGCGGCAGGCCGCAGCAGACGCAGTAATAGACGCCGGGCTTCTTGTTGTCAAAAAACGCCCCGCAAAACGCGCGCTCCGTGCCCTTGGCTCGGGTGACCTGGTATTCCTCGGGCGTCAATTGTTTGCGCCACTCGGCGTCAGTTTTGACGACCCGGGGAACCGCGGTCAGCGGGCCGGGCTTTCCATCGTCACCCAGAAGGCGCACCTGCACGGTGGTGCTCTGGGGGCTTTCGGCCTTCGAGTTGTCCGGCGCACTGGCATCCTGGGCGCAACCCACAAGCGCGATCGCCAGACCCAGCCCTCCTAAAATCAAATAGTACATTGTCATTTGTTTTCCTTTCACGGGATGATTTATTCCTTCAAGCCGAGCTTCTTCAATTTGGGCGAGATGACCATGGTGCAATAGGGATTTATGTTTTTGTTGAGCTGATAATAATTCTGATGATAGTCCTCGGCGGGATAAAATTCCCCCGCCTTGGTGATCTCGGTTACCACCGGCCGCGAAAACTCCTTCGCCGCCTCGGCCCTGGATTTCTCGGCAATTTGCCGTTGCTCGTCGGTATAATAGAATATGGCCGAGCGGTACTGCGTGCCGGAATCGTTGCCCTGACGGTTGAGCGAAGTGGGGTCATGCGCCTCCCAGAAGACCGCCAGTATCTTCTCCAGGCTGGTCTTTTTGGGATCAAACACGATGCGCGAAACCTCGGCGTGGCCCGTCAACCCGGTGCAAACCAGGTCATAGGTCGGATTTTTGACCGTGCCGCCGGAGTAGCCGGAAGTCACCGAGATCACGCCCGGAACCTGCTGGAATATGGCTTCCGTGCACCAGAAACAGCCGGCACCCAGCGTGATCACCTCGGCCCCGTCCGGGACCTTGGGGACGGTAAAAAAAGTCACCTTGTCATTCGCGTTCGTGCCGGGGGAGTCGCCGGCCGAACAACCGGCCGCCAACAAGGTGAACAACATCAGTGCCGTGCAGAAATGTTTCATATGCCAACTTCCATCATATTGTCGGGTAAGCAATCCCATTCCTTACAATTTTTTAGAAGTGAAATATCGGAAAATGTCCTGTTGCGTTGCTCTAGCGCACCGAGACGAGATGATATTTCACGGTGATGCCGTTCAGCTTCGTCGTCCAGCGGTCGCCTGACTTGCGGCCGGTCAGGTTCTGGCCCAGTGGCGATTGCGGGGTGATGACCATGATTTCCCGGCGGTCATGGTTTATTTCCAGGCCGCCATTTTTCGGCCCGATGAAATAAGTTGAGTCCGTGCCGTCCATTTCCAATTCCACCAGCGCGGTCAGATCAATGGGCTCGCCGGGCGCAAAATTTCTGATGGAAAGGGCTTCGTAGCGGGCGATGGAATCGAGGATTTCGCGCGCCTGTTTGGCCTGGGCGCCCGCAAGGTAGGCCGCTTCCAGGCCACGGGTGTCGTACTTGTTTTCCGCCTTGCTGCTTTCATGCGTGGCTTCGGCATGCGACGCGCGCGCGGCCTTGTCCAGCACTTCGAGGCTTTCCGTGAGGCTGGCGATGATTTTTTTCACCAGCTCGTCTTTGTTCATTTCACGCCGGGGAGACATTTTCATGAAATCTGGCCGACGCCGGGCGGATTGGCAATCTTCGAATCGGATAATCCTGCATGAAAAGGGTGTTGTGCGTTTTCCGGGAATTAATCACCATTCGATTCATGCAACGCAAATTCCTCCGCACTTTATTTCTGTTCCTCTTCACGTGGTCAAACGTCATGGCCGCGGACAAGGCGCCGCTTCCGTTTGTCAGCCCGATGTTCGGCGACGACATGGTGCTTCAGCGCGGAAAGCTGAACCCCATCTGGGGCTGGGCCAAGCCGGGGCAGGAGGTGCGGGTGGAAATCGGCGGGCACACCGCCAAGACAGTGACGGACGCTGATGGCCGCTGGCAGGTGCGGATTCAACCGCCGGAAGCGGGCGGGCCGTATACGCTGAAAATTGAAGGCGCGGAAACGGTGGAGTTTCATGAGGTGCTCGTGGGCGATGTCTGGCTTTGCGGCGGTCAATCCAACATGGAACTCCCCCTGGCCCGGACGCGGGACGGCGCGAATGAAGTGAGGTTGGCGAATCATCCGGAGATACGCCTCTTCAAGGTGGCGACGCATATCTCGTATTCGCCGTCGCAAGTGATTCAGGGGAAATGGCGGATTTGTTCGCCT
>DATMLG010000569.1:0-10553 GCA_035570675.1 Verrucomicrobiia bacterium
CGGCTACGTCGGATACGAGGAAGGCGGCCAGCTTACCGAAAAGGTGCGGCGCAATCCGTATTCCGTCGTGTTGTTCGACGAAATCGAGAAGGCGCATCCCGATGTGTGGAACATGTTGTTGCAGATCCTGGAAGAAGGCAAACTGACCGACAGCCTTGGACGCGCCATCAATTTCCGCAACACCATCATCCTGATGACGTCGAATGTCGGCAGCGAAACCCTCAAGCGGCAATCCACGCTCGGTTTCTCGCCCATCACCGACGAGAGCACTTACGAGAAGGCGCGCGAACGCGTTTTGGAAGAAGCGAAGAAAACGTTCCGCCCTGAATTTCTGAACCGGCTAGATGATCTCATCGTGTTTCGCTCGTTCACGAAACCCGACCTCATCCAGATTTTGAGCCTGGAAGTGGAAAAAGTTCTGGAACGTCTGCGCAAGAAAAACCTCAAGCTGGAGCTCGACGACAAAGCAAAGGACTTGCTGGTGGAGAAAGGGTACGATCCGCAATACGGCGCGCGACCCATGCGCCGCGCGGTGGAAAAATATTTCGAAGATCCTCTGGCCGAGGGAATCCTCATAGGCGCGCTGACCGAAGGCGACCTCATCCAGGTGACCGCCGATAACGGCAAGCTGCAGTTCAGCCAGAAGGCCAAGGCCGAAGGCGCCGGCACGACCGGCGCGGTGGCGACGTAAAAATTTGCGTTTTGGGAATCTTTTTCCGAAGTGACGTGTTAACAGGTGGAGGCGGTGATGCGGGTTGACAGAATTCCACGGCACATTAACTTTACTGTATGAATATCGCGTTGCCGCGAAATCTTGAAAGTTACGTAGCCGAACTGGTTCAAACCAGCGGATACAAAGGTTCGGAAGAAGTTGTGCTGGAGGCATTGAGCGAACATCAGGCGCGTCGTCAGGGCAAGGAAGTGGTGATGACGCCGGAACTGGAACGGCTGCTGGACGAGGGTTTGGAAAATCTGGATCAGGCCAGGACCACTGATGAATTGCGCCGCCGGTCATGATCCGGGCGAGGTTCAGTCCCAAAGCTGCCCGCGATTTGGATGAAATTTCCAGCCACATTGCCACCGACAATCCTGAGGCGGCGGCACGCGTCCGCCTGACCATTCTCAATACTTCTGATTTCCTCGCGCAGCATCCTGAAATCGGGCGGCGCATCCGCAACGCTGCGACGCGACATTTGTAAATCCGCTGGTTTGTCGTACCGAGGTTCCGCAATTACCTGATTTTCTATCAACCGTTTCAGGAGACGGTCATGGTCGTTCGTGTTTTGCACGCGGCGCAAGATTGGACACGGTTTTTTCCGGCGGCGTAAGAATTCTTCCGCGCCGTTGCATGGTAATTTTCTTGAATCGAGTTTCCCATTTCCATTTTCGCTCAAAATCCTTACGCTTCCCGTAAATGAAAGGTATCATCCTCGCCGGCGGCGCCGGTTCGCGGCTGTATCCGCTCACGCTCGTCGCGAGCAAGCAGCTCCAGCCGGTCTATGACAAGCCGATGGTGTATTACCCGCTCACGACGCTGATCGAGGGCGGCATCCGCGAGTTGTGCCTCATCTCCACGCCACATGACATTCCGCGCTTCGAGCAGTTGCTCGGCGACGGCAGCCGCTTCGGCGTGACGATCGATTACCGGGCGCAGGAAAAACCGGCGGGCATCGCGCAGGCGTTCCTCATCGCGGAAAACTTCGTCGGCAAGGACAATGTCACGCTCATCCTCGGCGACAACATTTTTTACGGCGGCGACACGTTCCACAAGGCGTTCGCGGAATTCCAGTCGGGCGAAACGATTTTCGGTTATCACGTCCATGACCCCGAACGCTACGGCGTGGTGGAATTTGACGCGCACGGCAACGCCATTTCCATCGAGGAAAAGCCGGCGTCGCCGAAAAGCAACTACGCGGTGCCCGGGCTTTACATCTGCGACAACCAGGTCGTGGACATCGTGAAAAACCTGAAGCCGTCCGCGCGCGGTGAACTGGAAATCACCGCGGTGAACGTGGAATATCTCAAGCGCGGTAATTTGAAGGTGCAACGTCTGAACCGCGGTTTTGCGTGGCTGGACGCCGGCACGAGCAGCAGCTTGCACGAGGCCAGCGCGTATGTGCAGACGATCGAGAAACGCGCGGGCATCAAGATCGGCTGCCCGGAAGAGGCGGCTTTCCGCAGC
The DNA here is from genome assembly GCA_035570675.1 of Verrucomicrobiia bacterium. GTDB lineage: Bacteria > Verrucomicrobiota > Verrucomicrobiia > Limisphaerales > Pedosphaeraceae > DATMLG01. Next base: position 2,183 of record DATMLG010000569.1, read on the forward strand.
GGCCTCGTCTCGCTGGCCCAACTGGAAAAAATCGTCGCCGCCATGCCGAACTGCGAATACCGCGCCTATCTGGACAAGGAAGTCGTGGCGGAAGCAAAACGGTTGAAAAAATAATTATGATTTTACTTCTCGGCGCAACCGGTTACATCGGCGAGGCGTTCGCCATCGAACTGAAGCGGCGGAAAAAGGAATTCGCGACGCTCTCGCGCCGGGAACTGGATTATACCCGTTTCGACCGGTTGCTGGAATTTTTGCGCACCAAAAAACCGGCGTTCGTGGTGAACGCCGCCGGTTACACCGGCAAGCCGAACGTGGACGCCTGCGAAGTTGCGCGCGCCGATACCTTGCAGGGCAACACGCTCCTGGCGCAAACCATCGCGCAAGCCTGCGCCGCTGCCGAAGTGCCATGGGGCCATGTGTCATCGGGCTGCATTTACTCCGGGGCAAAAATCAGCGCCGGCGGGAAGGTGCGCACCGAGAAGGACATGAACCGCCCGGAACTTAAGGCGCTGGTCGAGAAGGAACCGGGGGCGATTCACGGATTTACCGAGACGGACGCGCCGAACTTCACCTTTCGCGATCCGCCCTGCAGTTTCTACAGCGGGACAAAGGCATTGGGCGAGGAGGCCATCCTCGGCGTGGGACGCAGTTACATCTGGCGGCTGCGCATACCGTTTGATGAATACGACGGCAACCGCAATTATCTGAGCAAGGTGCAGCGCTACTCAAAGGTGTACGACAACGTGAATTCCATTTCCCACCGCGCGGACTATGCGCGGGCGTGCCTGGATTTGTGGGAGAAGCGCGCGGCATTTGGCATCTACAACGTCACCAACCCCGGCTGGGTGACAACTCGTGAGGTGATCAAGCTGATCGAGCAAATCCTCAAGCCCGGCCGAAAATTCGAGTTTTGGGCCAATGACGAGGAATTCTACAAGGTGGCTGCCAAAACCCCGCGTTCCAACTGCGTCATGGACGTCAGCAAACTCTTGTCCGCCGGTGTCAAGATTCGTCCCGTGGGCGAGGCGCTGGAACATTCGTTGAAAAACTGGAAGAAGGAAGGATGAACAGCAAAGTCCGCGTCCACCAGAAGAAATCATAACTTGTTTTCTTTGTTACTTTGTTGTTCATAAAATCATGAATTTACTTATCACCGGCGGGGCGGGCTTCATCGGCTCCAATCTCATCCATCACATCATCGGCAAGCCCGAGATCACGAAACTCGTCAACCTCGACTGCCTCACGTATGCCGGGCATCCGGCCAATCTGACCGCCGTCAACAAAAACCCCAAATACGCGTTTGAGAAGGTGGATTTGCGGGACAAGGCGGCGACGCTGCGGGTCGTCAAGGAAAACGCCATCACGCACGTGATGCATCTCGCGGCGGAATCGCACGTGGACCGCTCCATCACCGGCCCCGGCGATTTCATCCACACCAACATCGTGGGCACCTTCCATTTGCTGGAAGCCTGCCGCGCCTGCTGGGACGGAAAAACCGCGACGCGTTTTCACCATGTTTCCACGGACGAAGTTTACGGCAGCCTGGGCGCAACCGGCTATTTCACGGAGCAGACGGCCTATGCGCCCAATTCCCCATATTCCGCGAGCAAGGCCTCCAGCGATTTCCTGGTCCGCGCGTATCATCACACCTATGGAATGGAGACGGTGATTACGAACTGCTCAAACAACTACGGCCCGTTCCAGTTTCCGGAGAAGCTCATCCCCGTGGTCATCCAGAGCGTGATGGCGCGCAAACCCGTGCCGGTCTACGGCGACGGCATGAACGTCCGCGACTGGCTTTACGTACGCGACCATGCCGAGGCCTTGTGGCAGGTGCTGACCCGCGGAAAAACTGCCGAGACCTATAACATCGGCGGCCACAACGAATGGGCAAACATCCGCATCGTGGAATTGATTTGTGATTTGATTGATGAACTCTCGCCCAAAAGCGGCGGCGATTCACGCAAACTGATCACCTTCGTTAAGGACCGTCCGGGCCACGACCGGCGCTATGCCATTGATGCCGGCAAAATTCAAAAGGAACTCGGCTGGGTGCCCGCGCACACGTTTGAAACCGGTATCCGCGAAACCGTGCAATGGTATCTCGACAACCAGGCCTGGGTCGCGGAAGTCAAAAAGAAGGTTTGAGCCGCGCATCGCCGGCCGGACATCGAGCCAAAGAATTTCCGCGTCACGGACTGATGGTCACGGAACTGCTGGTGCCAGGTGTCAGGACCGGCGTGCCTCCGTCGGTGGCCGTGATGGTGTAGTTTCCGGTGACGTTGATGACTACTTGCGTCGTCAGCGTGCCGTTCGAAAGGAAGAGACCGAAGGGTTCGTCGGCATGCGGATCCGCGGAACTGGAAAGAGTGACGGAGTCGCTGTTGCCGCTGGCGATGTGGAATGTGGAATCTACCGCATTGATGGTCACCGTTACCAAGGCACCGCCGCTGTTCACTCCGCCGACGGGCGTGGGCGAACCGGTCTTTCCCGTAAGCGTGCCGGGCGCATTGGTCTCACCGGCCAACAAGACTTGCAACTGCGAGGCTTGATACTCAATGAGCTGGAAGTAGCCCTGGGATATGCTGGGCAGTTGATTGCTGTCAATCAGCGCCTGATCCATTCCATTTACCCGGATGATGGGCACATTCGGCTGAGTCCATCCGCCGGCAATGTTGTTGTCAGACTTTGTCTGCAAGGCGAATCCGGCGTCCGGCAGGCTCCAAGGCACCCAGAAGGCCGAAGTCGCCGGCACCAGATAAAGACCGTTGGTGTCGTTGGAAAAATTGTTCCAGATGGCCCTGTTCAGCGTCGTGTCCGCACTAAAATTGTCACTGAAGGGTGCGGTACAACCGGCGGCTGAGAAACCGCTGTACACCACGGCCTTGCCGGCACCGTTGGGATTATTGGGCTGGCCGCCCAAAATGAGTGTCACCGGGTCGGCAAACAAGGCCGCCACCGCGGGAAGGATGCTGAAGTTCGTCGAGGAATTGTCCGGCGCGGTCACGGTAATGTTCGTAGTGTTGGCGAAGGTGACGCTCCACCTTCCCAAAGCCCCGTTCGTCGTGCTCAGGGTGGCGTAAGGCATGACCGGCCAGCCGTTGGTATTGGTAGGATTGGTGTTAAATAGCATCGCATTTCCGTCGGGCTCGTTTGTCTTGTAACGGAAATCGAATGTCGCCACGCCCGCATCCGATTGCTGGACGGTCATGAAGAGGCAATCCGCCAGATTATAATCCGCCGGCTGGTCAAATATGCCGGGCGAGCCGTTGACGATGAAGAAATGCTGCTGAAAGTTCCCGCCCGTGCCGGCGGGGAAGGATTTGATGTTCCACGAATACGCCACGCTGGGCTGGCCGACAAAGGTATAGCCCGTGGACGCAACCGTGCTGACCTGATAACGATTGTACTGTCCGTTGACGCCCGGGATTGAGGCAATGGCATTCAGCCCGGAAATCGCCTTCTGCGGCGGCGACAATCCAGGTGGCGGATGGATGCCTTCGTAGATATGAACCACGAGGCTGTCAATATAGTTCGTCATATTGAACTCCGGGTAGCCGCCGTAGTTGGCAATGGTGAACGAAATACCGGGAACATTCGCGAGATTGTTCTGTGTATGGTCCACAATGACCTCCAGTTGCACCCAGGAATTGGAAGCGCTGAGTGGAATGGTGGGGGCCCCGAACTGCTCGTAACCATAGCTGGAATTGATGATGCCCACCCCAATGGTGCCAAAATCGACATTGGTGCCACTGCTCATCCTCGGCGGCGTTCCGGGATCCATACGGATCCAGAATGTGATGTTGGTATAGTTCAGCAGGTTCGCCCTTTCGCTGAAATCATAACCGTACCCGTCGCCGAACGTGCCGAAGAATGTATTTTGCGTGCTTGGAACACCCAGAAACGGGCTGATGACCTGCAATGAGCCGGAGTTGGTGTTGTTGTTTACATCCATGGACACCTCGTTGGTCATCGGGGTATTGTTTCCCGGCGTGCCGTACCAATAAAGCCACCCTGCCACACTGCCGCTGCCTGAAAAATTGGACCTGTTCGTGCCTACATCAAAGTTGTTGGTATAACTCGTGGTGAGGAAGACGTATTGGGCCCGGCTCACGTCAATGGTCGCCGCCAGCGTCAAACTGGCGAAAAGTGCCCGACCGCACAAGGATGCGCACAGGGTTTTCATAAGGTTGCCTCTCGGATTGGTCTGAAGCTAGCATGGCATAAAAAGGACGTTTATGCAACTCGAATGCACCTCCGACCGCCCACACATAAATGAAAAAAAGGCGCAATAAAATGACGCCTTCCATGGCACTTCAAGCCCTGTAGGCAGAATTGACCGGGCGCTCCCCACTCACTCACTCACCCACTTACCCTTTATTTCTCCCCACCCGCCAGTATCGTCTCGAAATGCGGCGGCTGTTCCTCGCGCGCGACAACCGTGATCTCAATTTTCTTGAAACCCGCCGCCTCGAACCACCGTTGCAAATCGCTTTCCGCAAAACCCAGCCAGTGATCGCCGTAGAGTTCTCGCGCGCGATCAAAATTATGTTTCAGCAAGTCCAGCACCATCAACTCCCCACCGGGGCGCAACAACTCGTGGGCCGAGGCGATGGCCCGCGCCGGGTCCGCGGCGTGATGCAACGCCTGGCTGAGCACCACCAAATCCACCGAGCGCGGCTCGATGGGCGGATTCTCCAAATCACCCAGGCGAAATTCCAGGTTCTTCAGCCCGTTCTTCTTTGCCTTGTTCGCGCCGAACGCCACCATCTTTTCCGAGTTGTCCACGGCGATGACCTTTTTTGCGCGCCGGGCCAGCAGTTCGCTCAACAACCCCTCGCCCGAACCCAGGTCCGCCACCACAATCGGCGGCAGGATGCGCAGCAACAATTGCCCGAACGCTTCCCACGAACGGCCCGGCCCGTAGCTGCGGTCAAAACGCCCCGCGACCTGGTTGAAATAGACCTGCGCGCGCTCGTTCCGGCGATGGATGACGCGCTTGAGATTGATCTGGTCGGCCGCGTGCTCGGGCAGTTCCCGCGCCGCGCGAAATGCCAGTTGAATGAACTCCAGCGCCAGCCCGTCCGCCGCCGGTTGCAGTTTGTAAAAAGTGCGCTTCCCGTCGCGCCGTGATTGCAGCAACCCCGCCTCCTGCAACAGCCCAAGGTGCGTCGAAATGCGCGACTGCCCCATGCGCGTGATTTCCTGCAACTCGTTGACTGATAACTCTTCCCGTTCGAGCAGGGAGATAATTCGCAGCCGCGTCGGGTCGGAAAGAGCCCGCAGCGATTTCAAGGTGGATGCCATGTTTTACGGTTGCACGCCAAAAAATTTCAAAATTCCATTTGACGAATCTCAAATATAATATATCATCTTATCTTGATACGTCAATATGAAGTTTAACACCGTCCGTTAAGACCATTACATGAGCAAAAACTTTATCTTCTCCTCGGAGTCCGTCGGCGAAGGCCATCCGGACAAGGTTTGCGACACAATTTCCGATGCCGTGCTGGACGCCTGCCTCGCGCAGGATCCGCGCAGCCGTGTCGCCTGTGAAACCTATGCCAAATCCAACCTCGTCGTGGTGGGCGGTGAAATCACCACCAAGGCCAAGCTCGACTTCAGCGAGATCGCCCGCGAAGCCATCCGCGGCATCGGTTACACGAACGACGACGATGTGTTCCACGCCGACAAGGTGCTCATCATGAACGCCATCACCTCGCAAAGCCCGGACATCGCGCAAGGCGTGGATGCCAAGGCCGCCGATGGCAAGGAAACCGCCGAACAGGGCGCCGGCGACCAGGGATTGATGTTCGGTTATGCTTGCGCGGAGACGCCCGAGCTGATGCCTGCGCCCATCATGTATGCCCACCAGCTTGGCCGCGAATTGACCCGCATCCGCAAATCCGGCGGTGTCAGTTGGCTCCGGCCCGATGCCAAGAGCCAGGTCTCCGTCCAGTATGAGGACGACCAGCCCGTGCGCATCACCAACGTCGTCGTTTCCACCCAGCACGCCCACGACGTGAAGCACAAGGAAATCAAGGATTTCGTCATCAAGGAAATCATCAAGAAAGTTTTGCCCGCGCATCTGCTCGACAAGAAAACCCAGTTCCTCGTGAATCCCACCGGACGCTTCGTCGTCGGCGGTCCGCAGGGCGACACCGGTTTGACCGGCCGCAAGATCATCGTGGACAGCTACGGCGGCATGGGCCGGCACGGCGGCGGCGCGTTCAGCGGCAAGGACCCCTCCAAGGTGGACCGCAGCGCGGCCTACATGGGCCGTTACGTGGCGAAGAACATCGTCGCCGCGGGACTGGCCACCAGCGCGGAAATTCAGTTCGCCTACGCCATCGGTTATCCCGACCCCGTTTCCGTCTGCGTCAATACTTTCGGCACCGGCATCGTCAGCGATGAAGCATTGGAGAAAGCTGTCACCGAGGTGTTCAGCTTCAAGCCGGCCGCCATCATCAAGCAATTGAACCTGCTCCGTCCGATTTATTCCAAGACCACCAACTACGGGCATTTCGGCAAGTGCGATGACTTGAACAGCATCACCTGGGAAAAAACCGACAAGGCCGCGGCCCTGAAAAAAGCGGTCAAATAAATTCTGAAATCTAAAAATTAAAATCTATGGCAAAAATTAAATTATCCCCTCCCCGCGTGAAACCGTCGAAGAACGGCAACGGCAAACCCGCTCCTGACTTCAAGGTCAAGGACCTGAGCCTCGCCGAGTGGGGCCGCAAGGAAATCGACATCGCCGAGGCGGAAATGCCCGGCCTCATGGCCATCCGCGAAAAATACGCGGCGGGCAAGCCGTTGAAAGGCGTGCGCATCACCGGTTCATTGCACATGACGGTGCAGACCGCCGTGCTCATCGAAACGCTCGTGGCGCTCGGCGCGACCGTCCGCTGGGCGAGTTGCAACATTTTTTCCACGCAGGACAACGCCGCCGCCGCCATCGCGAAGGCCGGCATTCCGGTCTTCGCCTGGAAGGGCGAATCGCTGGAAGAGTATTGGGATTGCACCTTGGAAGCCGTCCGCCATCCCGGCGGCAAGGGACCGGAACTGGTCGTGGACGACGGGGGCGATGTGACGCTGCTCATCCACAAGGGCTATGAACTGGAACAGGGCGACAATTGGGTCAATTCTCCCTCCGCCAATCACGAAGTCCAGGTCATCAAAAATCTCCTCAAGCGCGTCCACAAGTCCGATCCGAGTTTCTGGCGGAACATCGTCAAGGATTGGAAGGGCGTCAGCGAGGAAACCACCACCGGGGTCCACCGCCTCTATCAGATGAAGGAAGCGGGCAAACTGCTCGTGCCCGCCATCAATGTCAACGACTCCGTCACCAAGTCAAAGTTCGACAATCTTTACGGCTGCCGTGAATCGCTCGCGGACGGCATCAAACGCGCCACCGACGTGATGGTCGCCGGCAAGGTCGCCGTCGTTTGCGGTTACGGCGACGTCGGCAAGGGCTCGGCGCATTCGCTGCGCGGTTTCGGCGCGCGCGTCATCGTTACCGAGATTGATCCCATCAACGCGCTGCAGGCGGCGATGGAAGGCTTCGAAGTCACCACCATCGAAGACACGCTCGGCCGCGGGGACATTTATGTGACGACGACCGGCAACTGCGACATCATCACGTTGGAGCACATGCAGAAGATGAAGGACCAGGCCATCGTCTGCAACATCGGCCATTTCGACAACGAAATCCAGATTGACCGCCTCAACAATGCCAAGGGCGTCGTGCGGCTGAACATCAAGCCGCAGGTGGACAAGTACACTTTCGGGGGCGGCCACGCCATTTTCATGCTCGCCGAAGGGCGCCTCGTGAACCTCGGTTGCGCCCATGGCCATCCGAGCTTCGTCATGTCCAACTCCTTCTCCAACCAGACGCTCGCGCAGCTTGACCTCTGGCGAAACAAGGACTCTTACGAACCGACCGTTTATCGCCTCTCCAAGAAACTGGACGAGGAAGTGGCGCGGTTGCACCTGGAAAAAATCGGCGTGAAGCTGAGCAAGCTCACCAAGAAACAGGCCGAATACCTCGGTGTCCCCGTCGAAGGCCCATACAAGCCCGAGCATTACCGGTATTAAGTTCTAATCTGCATTTAACACGAGGCGAACGGGAATCCCGTTCGCCTTTTTGTTTTTACGGAGGGTTTTTCAAACTGCCGCCTGCGCAGTTACAACCCGTTGCATCGTTTTTTTCGATGTTGGCGAAATTTTTTCAATGTGACGCCAGCATCAGCTTGATGGAAACTTGCGGAGTGAGGCAATCCAATCAGGCTGTAAAATCAAAATTTCGAAGGCGGCTGCTCAGGATATTGGTGATACTTGCCCTGCCGTATGTGCTCTTCTGCGCCGGCTG
>DATMLG010000570.1:0-11321 GCA_035570675.1 Verrucomicrobiia bacterium
TTGCCGGCGCCGTTCTCGCCACAAAGCGCGACGACTTCGGCCCGGCCAATTTCCAAGCTGACGTGGTCGAGGGCAACCACGCCGGGAAACCGCTTGCACATTCCCCGCAGGGAGAGAAGTGGTGAACTGCTCATTAAAACCCGAAAGCCAAACCATGGTTCCGAATGAAACCCGCGACCGTTGCAAAACTGTTCGGGCCGTTCGTCATCATCTGGTCACGGGAATCTGGCGATCAGGTTTTGCGGCGCGGCTACTTGCCCACGATCTTCGCCAGGTCGGCCTTGAAAGCCGCGACATCGTCCTTCTTCAGGTTGCGGGTCGCCACAATTTGTTTGCCGCCGGCGAGCGCGTCCTTGTCGCCGCCGAGATATTTCGCCATCTTGGTGATGGCCTGTTTGCCGAACTCAAAGGGCTGCTGCACGACCGTGGCGTAGATGTCGCCGCTGGCGACGCCATCAAGTGTTTCGGCATTTTCGTCGAAGCAGACGATCTTCACCTTGCCGGTCTGGCCGGCGGAGCGGACGGCGTTCAGAATGGCCGGGCCGTTATAATTGTAGAGGCCGACGAGGCAGGAAACGTCCGGATATTTCACCAGAGTGTCCTCGGCATTTTTCTGCGCCCTCACGTTGTCGGTGTCATCCGTGCGGAGGTCGATAATCGAGACTTTTGAGCCATCAAGTTCCTGCTTGATGCCGCCGAAACGGTCCTTTGCGTTCTGTGCGTCCGCGTAACCGACGAACACCATGATCTTGCCGCCATCCGGCAGGGCCTCCTTGATGAGCTTGCCGGCCTCGACACCCGCGGCAAAATTATCGGTGCCGATGTAACACACGCGCTTGCTGTCCGCCGCGTCACTGTCAACGCAGATAAGCAGCGTCTGGGAGGCAATCTTGTTGAGGAAATCAATCTGGTTTTTGGGATCAATCGGGCTGACCGCGATGCCGTCCACGCCCTTCGCCACCAGGTCGTCGAGAATCTGCTGCTGCTCGGCGGCGCTGCCGGTGGAGGGAATGCGGAAATCCACCTCGACATTGCCCAGGTCCTTCGCGGCCGCGTCGCAACCGCTGCGGGCGATGGTCCAGAACGTGGCCGCATTGTTGCTGACGAACGCGAGTTTCAATTTTTTGCCAGCCGCAGCCGCGGGTGCGGGTGCGCTGCCGCTGTCGGCGGCGGGCGCAGTCGTATCAGATTTTCCGCAGCCGGAGACAAGCGCCGCCAGACCAACGGCGGCAAGGATGGATTTGATTGTTTTCATCGTTAGATTTTGATTGTCCGTCTCGGTTGTTTATTTCGTGGAAAACTTGTACTCGATGATGTTGTGATACGTCTCGCCCGGCTTGAGTTCCGTGGAGGGGAAGGCGGGCTGATTGGGCGAGTCAGGAAAATGCTGGGGCTCGAAGCACAGGGCGTCGCGAAACTGATAGACCCAGCCGCCCTTGCCGGTGACGGTGCCGTCGAGGAAATTGCCGGAGTAGAACTGGACACCGGGTTCGGTGGACAATACTTCCAGAAAACGCCCGGTCGTCGGTTCGTAAGCACTGGCCACGACATCGAGCTTGCCCGCTTCCTTGTTGGCGACCCAGTTATGGTCGTAGCCCTTGCCGAACTTGATCTGCTCGTTCACCTGCTCGATGCGCGCGCCGACCGCAATGGGCGTGCGGAAATCAAACGGCGTGCCGTCCACCGGCTGCAACACGCCGGTCGGAATGAGGCCCTCATCAATCGGCGTGAATTTGTCCGCATTTATAGTGACCACATGGTCGAGAATGGTGCCCTTGCCGGCGAGATTCCAGTAGGTATGGCCGGTGAGATTGACGACGGTGTCCTTGTCCGTGGTGGCCGTGAATTCGAGCCGCAGGCGGTTATCGGCAGTCAGCTTGTAGACGGCCTTGACTTTGAGCGTGCCCGGATAGCCTTCCTCGCCGTCCTTGCTGACGTAGGTCAGCTCCAATGACGGCCCGGAATCCGTGGGAACGGCCTTGCCCGTCCAGATGACCTTGTCGAAGCCATTGGTCCCGCCGTGCAGGGAATTGACCCCGTTGTTGACGGGGAGATGATAGGTCTGGCCGTCGAGGACGAACTGGCCCTTGGCGATGCGGTTGCCGTAGCGACCAATCAATGCGCCGAAATAAGGGACCGGGGGCGTTGCCGTGTAACTATCAAGCGTGTCGCAGCCGAGAACGACGTCGCCCAGGTTGCCGTTGCGGTCGGGGACCTTGAGGGAAACGATCACGCCGCCGTAGGTCATGATGCGGGCCTCGAGGCCGTTGGTGTTGCGCAAGGTGTAGATATCGACGGACCGACCGTCCGGGGTTTTGCCAAAGGGTTCCTTCATAATGGTGCCTTCACTGGTTGAGCCGCAACATGAGCTGCCGCCCGTGGAGGCGCAGCCGGTGAGCAATGCCGCGCTCAAACCGGCGGCCAAAAGCGTGACGTTCGCGATCATCTGTTGCATATTGTTCCTGTTGATTCGTTGGTTAAGGGTTATCCGTAACATTTCAAGGTTTGCGAATCATACACAGGAGGCCCGTAAACGCACAAGCGAGTATGTTTAGCATGTGGATTTTGCGCATGCGTGGCCGGAAACCGTGCGAAGGCTGGGACGATGAGAGCCCCATGAAAGTCAGAATGCAGTAAAAAAGGCATTTTTTATGAATTCTTCAATTCATGGTCTCCATATACATGCGCTTTTTTTCATCAGAAACCCACAATTTGCAGGCAAAAATTTCTTGCTTCGCGTGGTTGCGCGTTCGTGGTTAACTTGTCGCCATGCAGAACGACCATAAAACTCCGGAAGAGCGTCAAAAGATGACGGATCTGGAGCGCATCCGCCATTCCGCGGCCCATGTCCTCGCCACCGCCGTCCTCCGGTTGTGGCCGGAAGCCCAGTTCGCCGCCGGGCCGCCGGTCGAGAACGGCTTTTATTACGACCTTGACCTGCCGCACCGCATTTCGCCCGAGGACTTCGAGAAGATCGAGGCGGAGATGAAAAAGGAGATCAAGGCGAACCACACGTTTGAGAAAATGGTGGTCACGCGCGAGCAGGCCATCAAGGACGCGGAAAGCGGGCGGCTGGGCGGGTTGAGCGAGCGGCCGGGCAATCCCAGCAAGTTCAAGATCGGCAACCTGGCGGACATTCCCGAGGGCGAGCAGATTACGTATTACAAGAACGGGGATTTCATGGACCTGTGCGCGGGACCGCATGTGATGCGGACGGGGAACATCGGCGCGTTCAAGCTGACGCACGTGGCGAGCGCGTATTACAAGGGCGACGAAAAGAACCCGCAGCTTCAGCGCGTGTATGGCACGGCCTTCAAGAACAAGACGGAGATGGAGGCGTATTTCACGATGCTCGAAGAGGGCAAGAAGCGGGATCATCGGAAAATCGGGCAGGAGATGGGATTATTTGCGATGGACCCGGATTACACGGGGCCGGGATTGCCGCTGTGGCTGCCGAAGGGCGGCGCAATTATCGAGGAACTGGAAAAGCTGGCGAAGGAAACGGAATTTGCGGCCGGATATGTGCGGGTGAAGACGCCGCATCTGGCCAAGGAGAAAATGTATCTCACCAGCGGGCATCTGCCGATCCTGTACAAAGATTCAATGTTTCCGCCAATGCAAATGAAACTGGATCCAGAAACAGAGGCAGGTCTTAGGAAGCAATTGGACAGCGCGAGAATTCGCGGAATAATGGCTGGCATTCGAAAAGAGCAGATGCAGGGGCTACTGGACAAGCTCGCCGAAGCAAAAATCCAAGCGCAGTCTTTCGTTGACATGGTTCAGCTTAATTCGGAAGAACCCGAATTACTGCATTCAAAGGAGAAAGAGGAAAGTTCAGAAAGAAGCTTTGAGAATTTGGAGAAGTCCATATCAGATTTGATATCTCAAAATCGTTATTACCTCAAAGCGATGAACTGTCCGCATCATCACCGGATTTTTGCGGCGGAGCCGCGGAGTTACCGGGATTTGCCGCTGCGGCTGGCGGAATACGGCACCTGCTACCGCTACGAGCAGTCGGGCGAATTATTCGGGCTGATGCGCGTGCGGTCGTTGAACATGAACGACGCGCACATTTATTGCACGCCGGAGCAGTTTGCGTCCGAGTTCAACGCGGTGAACGAGATGTATCTGAAATATTTCAAGATTTTCGGCATCGAGAAATACATCATGCGCTTCAGCACGCATGATCCGTCGCGGCTTACGGGCGAAAACGCCAAGTTCGTGAACGAGCCGGAGTTGTGGAAGCAGACGGAGGATTTCGTCCGCAAGGTTTTGATTGAGTCGAAGATTCCGTACGTGGAAGTGCCGAATGAGGCGGCGTTTTACGGGCCGAAGATTGACGTGCAGGTGTGGAGCGTCATCGGCCGCGAGTTCACGCTGGCGACGAACCAGGTGGATTTCGCGGTGCCGCGGAAGTTCGGGCTGGTATACAAGGACCGGGACAACACGGAGAAGACGCCGTTGTGCATTCATCGCGCGCCGCTGGGGACGCACGAGCGGTTTATCGGCTTTCTCATCGAGCATTACGCGGGGAACTTCCCGCTGTGGCTCGCGCCGGAACAGGTGCGGGTGCTGACCATCGGCGACGACGAGCCGCTGGTGGCCTACGCGAAGGGCATCGTGCAGGAGCTGCGCGCGAGCATGGTGCGCGCGGAGGGCGATTACGGGACGGAAAAGATCAACGGCAAGATCCAGCGCGCGGAGGAATCAAAGGTGCACACGATGCTGGTCATCGGGCCGCGCGACATGCAGGCCGGGGCGGTGAGCGTGCGCTTGCATGGCAAGGGGAACGTCGGCGCGAAGGCGAAGGGCGGGGTGGTGGCGGAGATTTTGGCGGCGATCAAGGAGCGGAGGGCTAATTAGCCGTGAGCAACGGAACTCGGCCATCAAACGGCTTCATATCTCGCCGCACGGTTGGACAAGGATGTGCCCGCCATTCGCGAGGATGGGCGCCGAGCGCACCAATTCCGAGGCTTCCTCCACTGAATCCGCCTTGAGCACCATGAATCCGCCGGCGCTGTCGCCGGGAAACTGATGCCGCTCAACACCAGTGGCGGTGACTTTCATGCCCTCCGAGACGAGCGGATAACCATTCTCAAGGCGGCCGGATCGCACCAGCGAGCCCATCCAGGCATTCCAGGCATTGATATGCTTTTCGCGCGCCTGCGGGTCCGCTTGGGCCAGATTGGAATATCGCAGGGCCGGATTTCCGCCAAAGAATGCGATCAGGTATTTGCGCATAATTGAGCCCAACATATCACATTTTCCGTGGTTGCAATTCCTGTTCCGGCAGATGGCCCGCGTTCACGCGTTCCTATTAAGTTGCGCGACGCGCTGAGCCGGATTACTTATCCTGCCATGGAACTTGATCTGGAAGGCAAACTCAAGGAACGCGCGTATGGGCTGCTGGCATCGCTGGTCACACCGCGACCAATTGCTTGGGTGACGACGCTGGGGCCGGACGGCGTGGTGAACGCGGCGCCGTTCAGCTTTTTCAATTTGCTGGGCGCGAACCCGCCGATCCTGGGATTTTGCCCGGGCGACCGCGAGGAGGGCGTGCCCAAGGACACGGCGCGGAACATCCGGCTGTCACATGAATTCGTGGTCAATCTGGTGGATGAAGGGGTGGCGGAGGCGATGAACAAGACGGCGGCATCGCTGCCGTATGGTGTGAGCGAATTGAAATCGGCCGGGCTCACGACGGCGGCGAGTTCCGTGGTGAAGCCGCCGCGCATAGCGGAAGCGCCGGCGAGTCTGGAATGCCAGGAATGGGGGACGCTGCAGATCGGCGGGAACCGGCTTATCATCGGGCTGGTGAAACGTGTGCATGTGCGGGATGAGTTGTTTGATGCCGAGAAGCTGCGGATTCGTGTGGAGAATTTTCAGGTGATTGGACGCATGGCGAGTCCGCACTGGTATTGCCGGACGCGGGACCGGTTTGAGATGATCAGGCCGGATTGAAACGGGAGAAAGCCTGGGCGTGTTTGGTTGAACGCTCGCCCTCACCCCTTCCCTCTCCCCCAGGAGAGGGAGAAGCATTCTAGCGTTCTTAGTCAGTTTAGCACGTCCGTAGTTGCCACCGCGTCAGAAAGGAAATCGAAGATTCCCCTCTCCCTTTCCCTCTCCCCACTCCTTCGTCGCAGGGCGAGGGAATCAGACGCCTCAGATTGTTCTTACGATAGCCGAAACGCCCCTCGCGCTTGGGAGACTTGTGCAAACATGACCAGGCTGGTTATTATTTGCCGGCATGAGTGTCAAAGTTACCTATTATCTGGATGTCATTTCGTCGTGGTGTCTTTGGGCGGAGCCGGCGTGGCTGGAATTGAAATTGCGTTACGCAAAGGCGCCGGTGGAGTTCACGTGGGCGATTGGGTTGATTGACGAATCAGGGATGTCAAAGTCGCAGGCGCAGGCGGACTGGTTTTACCGGCGGAGCGGAACGATCATGCGCTCGCCGTTCATGCTGAATTCGGGCTGGATGAGCGGATTGAAGGAATATCTGGCGCCAAATTGCATGCTGGAGGCGGCGAGGGGCGCGAATGACGACCGGGTGCGGCTGGCAATGATGGAAGCGGCGATGCGCGAGGGCCGGAAGGTGGGCGACTGGCAAATTGCGGCGGCCGTCGCGGCAAAAGCCGCGAAGCTCAAGCCAGCGGCACTGCTGAAGAAGGCGAAGTCGCCGGAAATTGAGAAGCGGGTCCGCAAATCCACGGCGGAATTTCACGCGTTCCAAATGACGCAGCGGCCGGCGTTTCTGCTGGACAATAATATCGGCGACCGGGCGGTATTTTCCGGGCTGGCAAAGGCGGGGCCGATTGCGGCGGCGATTGATGCGATGCTGCAAGACTCGGCGGCTTATGCGGCGCACGCGGCGCATTTTGGCACGCCGCCGAAGAATTAAGCGCGCGTTTTTTGGGCGGATTCTTTACATCGCCGGGTGCTTCTGTTAACGCAGTCGGATGAAGCAACGTAGCGCGACGGTGATACTGTCATTGGGCCTGCTGGTGTTGCCGCGTTTGCCGGCGGTGGCGCAACCGTTGCCCCACATACGGCTGCGGGCCGCGTTTCCGGCCCTGACACTGGATCGCCCGGTCTGGATGTGCCAGGCGCCCGACGGCTCGGACCGACGGTTTATAGTGGAGCAAACGGGGAGAATTCTTATCATTCCGGGCGGGAGCGACGGCAGCGTGGTGAAGGAATTTTTGAACATAACGGAACGCAAACCGTATGTGGATTTCGGGGCGAACACGCATGTGGGATTGATAAGCATCGCCTTTCATCCGGGTTATAAGACGAACGGGCTGTTTTACATTTTCTACGCCCAGACGAACGCGAACCCGACGGGGCAGTTTCCGCGCCGCAACGTCATCAGCGAATTCAAGGTGTCGGCGACCGACCCTGACCGCGCGGACCCGGCCTCGGAGCGCGTCGTGCTGGAGGTGCCGGAGCCGTTCAACAGCAATCAGGGTGGAGAACTGGGTTTCGGCCCGGACGGATACCTTTACATCTCGCTGGGCGATGGCGGATCGAACAACGATCCGTTCAACAACGGCCAAAACACGGCGACGTTGCTGGGAAAAATTCTACGCATTGATGTGAACACGCGCTCGACCACGGGCGCGGGCCGGAATTTGAAGCAATTGCAATATGGCATCCCGGGGGACAATCCGTTTGTTGCCGAACCGGACACGTGGGGCGGGTTGGGGGTGCGGAAGGAGATTTACGCGTGGGGCCTGCGGAATGCCTGGCGCTACAGTTGGGACCGGAAGACCGGAGACCTCTGGGCAGGGGACGTGGGCGAGAAGCTTTGGGAGGAAGTGGACCTCATCGTGAAGGGCGGGAATTACGGCTGGTGCGTGCGCGAAGGGGCGCATGGTTTCAAACCCGGCCCGCCCGGCGCTCAATACGTGGAGCCGGTAATGGAGTATCCGCACGGCAGCAATCAATTATCGCAGTCACAATTTCCGAGGCACAGCATTGGGCTGTGCGTCATTGGCGGTTATGTGTATCGCGGCAAGAAATATCCGTCGCTGGAGGGCGTTTATGTTTATGGCGATTTCGTGCTGGGGACGATTTGGGGATTTCGTTATGCGGACGGGAGGGTGACGGATTACGAGACCTTGCTGCAGCAGCCCAAGAACATCACCAGTTTTGCGGAGGACGCGGACGGGGAATTATATGTGCTGTCTTTCTCCGAGAGGAATGACGGGCATATTTATGCGATTGAGGCGGAGTAGGGGCAATCAATTGCGGAGTGCGGAATTCGGAGTGCGGAGTGGATGGACACGAATGACACGATGCAGGGTGCCAGCGCACTCCCACCAAGGCTTGCACCCATCTTTATTTTGGAGCGTTGGCGGGATTAGGGCAGCGACGAAGCGCAGCCCTCCAATATGAAACTTGCCAGAGGGGGAAGCGATGTTTAATAGTGGCACGAACAAACCCCGCATCACGCATGAAGATTATGCCGTTTCGTCTAAATAAATTAATCGGATTAGTGCTCGGCACGTTGTTGCTGACGGCGACGATGTTGATGGCGCAGACGGCAACGGAGTCGCCGGCGTTGGCTCCCCTGCCTGCGCCGTTGAACGTGCCCGCTCCGGGGCCGATGAATGACGCGCCCTATGCGCCGCAGCCGATTTTGCAGGGCGGCGTGGTGGTGCCGCTGTATCCGCCCGATTCGCCGAAGCTCAACCAAAAGCGCATCCGCGAGGCGGAGCAATATTCCATGTCGAAGAGCGCGCCGGGACGGATCGCCAACGTGGTGAATGTCCACAATCCCTCGATCGAAGTGCACACGGTGGACGGCGGCTTGAACACGGGCGCGGCGGTGATTCTCGCGCCGGGCGGCGGGCACAACACGCTGGTCATTGGATCGGAGGGCGGGGATTTCGTGCCGTTTTTTTACAATTACGGCGTGAACACGATCATCTTGCGCTACCGGTTGCGGCATGACGGTTACGTGCCGCAGACCGACGCGGTGAACGACGCGTTCCAGGCGATCAGGCTGGTGCGCGCGCATGCGAAGGACTGGAACATTGACCCGAACAAGATTGGCATCATGGGATTTTCGGCGGGAGCGGAACTGGCAACGCCGGCGGCATTGTTCTACAAAAAATTCGAGGCGGAGAACAGCGGGCCGGACGACCCGCTGGCAGGGGTTTCTGCACGGCCGGATTTCGTGGGCGTGATTTATCCCGGGCCGTCGCCGTTCACGCGGGACCCGAACATCCCGATTCCCAGCAACGCGCCGCCGTCGTTCATCACGTGCGGCGGGTCGGGCGATCGCGGGCACGCCATCTGGGCGGATGATTATTTTGCGGCGATGCTGCAGGCGGGCGTGCCAAACCTGGAAATGCACATTTACGGCAACGGTCATCATCCCGGCAGCGGCTCGACCGGCGGGTTGACCGACCGCAGTGACACGCCGTACGGGACTTGGCAATTCCGGTTTATTGACTGGTTCCGCGACCTGGGATTTTTGCAAAAACCGGGCGTGGAAACGCGGGCGGCGACGGACATCACGGCTTACGAAAGCCAGCCGCCTCCGCGCGAAGGCCGAGGCCGGAGAGGCGCGACAGCTCCGGTGGCCACCAATGGCCCCGCGAAGAATCCATAGTTGGGAAGTTTAAGACACCGGGACACATGAGTGCGCCCCAACAAATCAAAACCATGGAAGACCGGCGCCGCGAGATGGTTCGCGTTGCGCGGGAAATCCTCAATGGCAGAATTGGCATCGTCGCCGGGGCACGTCAGATGACCGGCCTACGTTTTCCTTCAAAATTGGAAAAAGACGAAGCTATGTTAGTTTTTGTTGGCATTGATTCCGAGAGCGACCATTTGCCGCTTGGAGATGTGCGACGGCATTGGGATGAAGAGGTGTTAAAGACCAAGGACGAGGAGTTGAGGCGATTTGAACTAAGCATGAAAGAACAAGCATTTCGAGCCTGTGAAAACTTAATAGCGAAATATGACCGACCAAATTAGGCCAGCGCTGAACTCAATTGCATGTGACCAACTCAGAATGCCCCTTGTCACGATAAAGCGCCAGATATAATCTCCATTTATGACCCCGAAAAAATCCATCGTTGATCCCATTTCCCGCCGTAATTTTCTTGCGATTTCGGCGGCGGTGCCCGCCGTAGTTGTGGCGCAATCGTTGGGAAGTGGCGCGTCCACCGCCAGCGCGCAGTCGACGACGTTATCCACCGACAGCATGGCGCAGCCGGCAACAGATGCGAAGAAATATAGCGTCGGACTCGAGCTTTACTCGGTGCGGACGGAACTCAGCCATGACCTGCCGAAGACGCTGACGGCGGTTTCGAAGATGGGATATGAGGCGGTGGAATTTTACGCGCCCTACGCCAGCTGGTCGTTTCCGCAGGCGAAGGACATCAAGAGTTTGATGGATGATCTCGGGTTGCGGTGTTATTCCACGCACAATAACGGCGTGGCGACGTTCACGCCGGGAGACGCAATGGCGAAGGCGATTGAGTTGAACCAGATTCTCGGGTCGCGGCTGCTGGTGCTGGCGTCGGCGCCGAGCGCGAAGGGGGTGGACAGTTGGAAGGAACTTTGCGGCAAGCTGACCACGGCGGCGGATTTGCTCAAGGCGCATGGATTGACGGCGGGTTTTCACAATCATCAGACCGAATGGGCGCCGTTGGACGGCACGATGCGGACGATGGACGTGATTGCAGCCAACACGCCGCCGGAATTTGTGCTCCAACTGGACGTGGGCACCTGCGTGGCGGCGGGCGCGGACCCGGTGGCGTGGATCAAGGCGAATCCGGGGCGCATCAAGACGATTCATCTGAAGGATTGGGCGCCGGGCGACAACGCACAGGAAAAGGGCTACCGGGTGCTGTTTGGCGAAGGCGTCTGCCCATGGAAGGAAATCATCGCGGCAGAGGAATCGGTCGGCGGCGTGGAGCATTACCTGATTGAACAGGAAGGCAGCCGGTATCCGGAATTGGAATCGGTGCAGCGTTGCCTCGAGAACTGGAAGAAATTGCGCGCGGCCTAAATGCCGTTACCGGCGCAACAGCGTCACTTCCACGCCCTCGACGCTCACCTGCACCCGGCCATCGGTGATGGATTCGCATTTGACGGCGGCAAACCTGCCGTCGGAGGTCTGAAGCTGGAGGGTATCGCCGGAGACAATGTCAAAGTTGCGCGTTCCATTGCTGAGCATGGCGATGCTGATGGTCGCACCCTGGCTGACGCCCTTGACGAAATAATGTTTCATGATGTCGCCGGCCATGCGGACGGAGTTCAGACGGTTGGTGTCGAAAACCGGGTCGGGTATGGGAGCGGGTGCG